>JBJMUK010000097.1:0-10953 GCA_045811225.1 Sphingomicrobium sp.
CTTCTTGTCCAGGTCGTGCGGGTTCTTCTTGAGCTGCTGTTCAAGCTCCTTGTCAGGATCGCTCGAATGCACGGCGGGAGGGATGTCGTCCTTGTCCTGGTTCACGGCGATGCTGATTCCTTGTGAGTTGCTTCATTGGTCAACGAGCAGGCCAAACAACCGTTCCGCTGCCAGTCCGAAGCTGCAAGTTCGACCGGATGATTGGGCGGTTCTGCCAATGGACGGACGGTGGTTTGCACTCCGACGATGCTTGGAGGATGGTGAGACATGCAGATGTTACCGATCGGGCGCGCTCGCGAACAATTCAGCCACTGGCGGCTGGCGCTAAAGTCGATCCTCGGCTTCTGGGCCTTCTACGCGCTTACCGTCGTGCTTCGGGCGCTGCTGGGGTCGGACCCCGTGACGGTGCTTCGGAACAAGCTGGTCACCGTCGGCCTGGGGGTCATCCTCACCGGGCTCATCTACCTCGCTATTGTCCTCTTCGCGCGGCACGGCGGGTTGAAGCGCAAGGCCATCGTAGCCGGTATCTCTTCTTTCATGGCCGCATGCGCCATGGCCGGCGTGCTGATCATGGTCGATCGCCGCATGGCCGACAGCAAGGAAGAGCTGCGATATCAGGCGCGGGAAGGCTTCGCGATCGTTGAGAAAGGCCGCACCATCCGCATCGAGCGCACGTCCGAAGCGCCGCTGGTGCTCACATTGCCGCGAATGAGCGAACTGGACTCCCATAAGCAGTTCCGCTTCGCCGCGGACGCGGTCGTTGTGTGGTTGTTCTTCTTTGCCGCGTGGAGCGCATTCTATATTGCCAGCGTCGCGCAGGCTAACGCACTTCGCGCCCAGCGCCGAGCAGCGGACGCCGAGAGCGCGGCACAGGCGGCGCAGGTGCGGGCCCTGCGATACCAGGTGAACCCCCACTTTCTGTTCAATACGCTGAACTCGCTTTCCTCGCTGGTGATGACGGGTCGCAACGACCGGGCCGAGGCCATGCTGTTGGCGCTGTCCACCTTCTTCCGCTCCACGCTCTCGCTCGATGCCGGCGCGGACGTCACGCTTGCCGACGAGATCGACCTACAGCGGCTTTACCTCGACATTGAGAAAGCGCGCTTCCCCGATCGCCTGCGCGTACAGATCGCCGTTCCCCCGGAGCTGGAGAAAGCGCGCGTCCCGGCTCTGATCCTGCAGCCGATCATCGAGAATGCGATCAAATATGGCGTGTCCACCACCCGCAAGACGGTACTGGTGGAGATCGCCGCCCGCACTCTCGACGATGGCCGCATGTCTCTCGACATCAGCAACCGGCTCAAGAACGGCGGAAAGGACGCCCTGCCCTCCGCGACCCATCAGGGAACCGGGGTTGGCCTCAGCAACGTCTGCCAGCGCCTGGAAGCGCGGTTCGGACCTCGCGGAGAGTGCCGCTTCGGGCCAGTTGCAGACGGCGGTTACATGGTGTCTCTAATCATGCCGGTCGAACAGCGTGACTGACGCCCGTTCGCTCCGAGTCCTGATTGCGGACGATGAGCCCCTTGCGGCCGAGCGTCTGCAGTTGCTTCTCGCCCGGAGTGAGGGCGCAGCGCTCGTCGGAACCGCGAGTGATGGCGAGTCCGCGGTGAGCCTTAGCCGGGCACTCCAGCCTGACCTCCTCCTGCTCGATATCGCGATGCCTGGCCTGGATGGCATCGGCGTCGCCCGCGCACTTGCTGCACAGGACCCGTCGCCGGCCGTCGTGTTCGTAACTGCCTTCGACCAGTTCGCGGTGGCAGCGTTCGAGGTTGAAGCGGTCGATTATCTGATGAAGCCGGTCGAACCGCTTCGGCTCCAGCGCTCACTCGACCGTGCCCGTGCGTATCTTCAGGCGCGGGAACAATCGGGCGGTCAGGCCAAGCCGCGCTCCCGCTGGCTGGAGGAGTTTTGGGCCTCCGACCTGACCGGGCTGGTCCGGATCGCATCCCGTGACGTGGACCGCGTCTCGGCCGAGCGGGACTATATGCGCCTGCATGTCGGCCGCCGAAGCTGGCTCATCCATCACAGCATGACGGCGCTCGAAGACGGGCTGGATCCCAGCTTGTTCGTGCGCCTGCACCGGTCCGCAATCGTCCGCCGCGACTTCGTCACCGGGTTCACGCGGAATGCGTCGGGTCGCTGGATCGCGCGGCTTGCCGATGGCGGGGAGCAGCCGGTCGGACGGCTCTATGCCGACCAGGTCCGCTCGATGGCAGGCCGCTAGGCCGGCTCGCGGCCGCCCCGATTGACGACGGTCGTCAGCGCCACGTCCATGGTCACGTTGCCCAGCGTCCGAAAGATATCCGGCACCATCTCAACGGCGACGAGCAAGGCCAGTGGAGCGATGGGAACTCCGAGTGCCATTGCAATCGGCGCGATCGAGCTGATGAAGCTCACTTCCCCGGGCAGGCTGATCGCTCCGTAGCTCATCACGGCGCCCACAGCTGTCGCAGCAATCATCTGGCCAACCGTCGGGTCGTAGCCGAGCCAGTGCGCGACATAGAAGGCCACAGCGGTGTTCATCGCCGGCCCAGTGGCGCGGAACAATGCAACCGCAAGCGGAAGGGTGACGTCCGCAACCTCGTCGCGGATGCCCATCGATCGGGCGGCGGTCAGCATTGCTGGCAGGCAGGCGAGTGACGAGCGCGTCGAAATGGCCACGCTTTCCGGAGCGATCATCGAACGCGTGAACAGGCCTGGCGATACACGGCCGCCGATGACCGCGATTGGGTAAGCGGCAAGTGTCACCAGCATGCCGATCGCCGAGACAAGCAGGATATAATGGCCAAGGCCGGCGAAGGCGGCGCTTCCCGCCCCCGCGCCCACCGTGAACGCCAGCGCAAGGACACCGAGCGGCGCGATCAGGAGCACCCAGCCGATGATGACCAGCATTGCATCCGCGATGGCCTCGAACAGGCCGACGATGCTGTCGCGCTTCTTGCCATCGATGCGGGACACGGCCAGCGCGAACAGGAGCGCGAAGACGACCAATGGCAGCACGTCACCATTCGCCGCCGCAGCCACGACGTTGCTTGGAACAATGGTCTTGAAGAAGTCCATGATGCCCGGGAGCGGCCCCGAGGCCGCAGTTCGATCAACACCAGCGAGCGCATTCTGGAGTGCCGCCGCCGTTCCGCGCGACAATGGAAACGTCGAGGTGAGCAGTTCGATCATCACTGCGCCGAAGACGGCAGACAGCGTGCAGATGACGACGATCCACAACACGGAGCGCCCGGCGATCCGCCCCGCTCTGGCCGCCTGGGCGCCCTGCGCCACGCCCATCACCAGCAAGGCGACCACCAATGGAACGACGGTCATCTTGAGCGCGTTGAGCCACAGACCGCCGATGAATTCCGCCGTCTGCATCAATGGTCCGGCGGCAGGCGAACCGGCTTCGCTGACCGCTGCCCCCGCCAGGAGTCCGATCGCGAGGGCCGCTAAAACATAATAAGGTCGAAGATCGCGTTTGGGTCGGGCCTGTTCGATCAAGCGGCGGGCTTTCTGAACTTGTAGATGAAGCGGTCGGTCTGCCCTTTGATCTTCGGATCGAAGACGTTGAGGCTATGGTCGTCTGCCGAATTCCGAAGCAGGTCGCTTGTTCCTTCGAGCACGAACCCGGCGCGCTCGAAATCGGCCTTTACCACCGCGGGGTCGATCCGATGATACTTCTCGACCGTGGCCCGCGTGTCGTTATTGGCGGCTGCGACGTGGTCGATGATCCCGATGACTGCCCCCGGCCTCATCGCGGCGAACAGGGTCGCGAGCCAGCGATCCGGCTCCATCCGGCTGATGTTCATCTTGGGATTCTCCCAATACACGTCGTGATAATCCAGGTTCATGATCGCGAAGTCATACGCGTTGGTGCCAAGCTGCGGCGCACCGAACGGTGAGCTGAGCAGGACGACATTGCCCTGCCGAGCGGAAAATTCGGCGAACTCGGCTTTCCTTTTGTCGTTGATGAACTGCGTGGGCTGCCACACCACGACGCTGCCCTGCGGCCCAACGACCGGCGCCATGATTTCAGACCAGTAGCGGTTCGCACCGAACATATCGATCACGTGCATGCCGGGGGCCAGTCCGAAGTACTGCAGGATTTCGCCAGGCTTGCGGTTCGGATCGAGCTTCACATTGTCCGCGGTTCGCGTTCCTGCGGCAACGGCATCCGGGACCGCAATCTGCGCCGAAAGGGTCGCCGGGCTCACTGCCAGTACAAAGCCAATTGCCATTCCGATGATGCGCATATCGCCCTCCCTTGATGCCATTCACGCCGCCAGCCGACATTTCGGCAGGAAAGCGAAATCTTCTGCGTCCACTCAATGATGGATAATCGCTAGCTCGCGCCTGCCGTTCTCCGCTCCCCAGCCATGGCGCTAAGCACCTGCAACGCTTCGTGGGCGGACAGGGCCGCACCCTCCTGCCACAGCCCGATGTAACTCAAATGCTCTCCTGCGAACAGGATTGGGCCTTCGGGCTTCAGCATCTCATCGTAAAGCGCGCCGCGCTTCTCGTCGCCCCAATCGGGCCCGACAGCGCCGACGCCCTCCGAGTAGGGAACCTGGCCCCAATTGACCACAAGAGGGTTTCCGAGAAGCTGCGACTTTCCAGGATGAAGCGCTTCAACTGATTCACGCGTGATCCTTATCTGCTCGGAGATTGGAAGCTTCACGAACGCCTCCGGAGTGTCGTTGTGGTTCCATCCGGCGACGTAGGCGCCGACCAAAACGCCCGATGGGCCATGATAGCCGTTGCTCGGATAGATGACGTTCTCGTTCAGCCGGTCCGTCCATGCCAGCCCGCCGTAAATGCCCTCGTCTTCCCAGAACCGCGGCGCTTCGAATGCCACTTTGGCGCTGGGGAGATAGCGAACTTTGGCGATGGCGGCCTTCTTGGCGGCGGAGAAGTCGCTTGGAATCCTCGCAAGAACCGGCGCCGGAATTGTGCAGATGCAATAGTCGGCCGTCGTCGCAGACCCCCCGTGTTCGACACGAACGCCGGAGGCAGTCCGCCGGATCGCCGTGATCGGCTGACCCAGGCGGACGCTTGGCTTGACCTGCTCGTAAATCGCAGTGGCTATCCGATCCATGCCACCGACGGGCTGCAGCATGGTCGGTTGCATGTCGATGATCGACTGGAAAATGTACGGCAGGCGAACCGCCCGCGACGGCAACAACTCGCGCAGGGTCAGCGGATCAAGCGGGATGCCGGGCGTGTCGTAGCCGCCGGGCCAGCGCGAAAAGCCGGATCCGGATTGCGGCATCAGCTTTCCTTCGCGGTTCAGACCGGCATAGGCGGAGAGGAATCGGGTGAACTGGTCCAGCTCCTCCTTCGGCATTTCGGCGTCGAGCGCATGCGATCGGATGGATTTCGACAACAACTCGCCGATGCGGCCATTGAGGTTCTCCATCATCTGGCGACCGCGGATGACTTTGCCGTTGAAGTCCCAACCGGCAGCGTGGCTGCTGTTGACGAAGGTCTCGAGCGGCACGCCGAAACGGCGAGCATATCCCAGCACTGCACGATGGGTCGATGGAAGGCGCGCTGGGCCCGCGTTGAAATAAAGGCCGGCTCCGAGACTGGCCTGCTGAGGGGGCCGGTCGATTTGCTCGACGATATCATTGCCGCGAATGGTCCAGGCCCGGCCGCCGACACGCTTGCGCGCCTCGATGACGGTGACGCGATACCCTGCCTTGCGCAACTCATAAGCGGAAATGAGGCCAGCGATGCCCGCTCCCAGAATTACGACGGACCGCCCAGCCCCACTTCCATTCGGCAGGGCGAAGTCGGCAGCGGACGCCGGTGTAGCCGCGGTAAGCCCAAGCATCTGCATGGCGGCGAGCGTTGCGCCCGCACCCGCGGCCGAACCCACCCGCATCAGTATGTCGCGTCTTGTCACCGACATGGTCGTCACCCCCCTAACGAGCTGCAGTAACCTCAATCTCCACTAGCCATGCCGGATCGACCAATCCCGCAACCTGCATGGTTGAGCGGGCAGGCTTGTTCGGCTGTTCGGGAGTTGCGAAAAACATTCGATAACCGCGCATCATCCCCGCAAAATCCATCTGTTTCTGTCCGGGCGGCGCGACCAGAAACACGCGCATCATCACGATATCCCCCATGCCGGCCCCGTGCTTCTTCAATTCGACCTGGATCTTGGTCAGGATGGAACGTGTCTGGGCCTCAGTGTCGCCGAACCGCGCGGCGCTCCCCTCCGGCGCCGACTTGTCGACAGGATCGGGGACGGTGCCGCTGACGTAAATGATCCGGCTGCCCGCGGGCACTTCGACCGACGAAGCGATCGGCAACTGCGGAGCCGCAATCCTGGTTGGCGGGGTCCCCATTGCAGCGCCGCCCAACAGCGACGCGAGCAGACAGAAGCTCGAAGCACGCAACATCCGACTCTCCCCCGTTACGAAGAAGACGACAGGATGACATGGTTCTGCGGCTTACGCCTCAAAAATGTCAGCGGGCTCGCATCAGTATGGCCGTTCGAACGTTCTATCCGAAGACGACAATCCCATTGTCACCCCCCAAGGAGTAACGATCGATGGACAACCAGGAACAGATCACCACGCTGAACACGCTGACGGCAACCTTGATCGACAGCATCACCGGCTACGAAGATGCCGCGTCGAACAGCGAGGCCGGCCGCTTCCAGGAAATGTTCCGTGAACGCGCGACGGAGCGCAACCGAGTGGTGGAGGACCTCCGTTCGGAAGTGCGACGTCTTGGCGGCAATCCGGAAGACGATGGTTCCTTCATGGGCAAGACCCACCAGCGCTTCGTAGACCTGAAGGCGGCGATCACTGGCCGGGATGACCAGGCCATCATTAACGAGGTCGAGCGCGGCGAAGATTACCTCAAGGAGAAGTTCGAGACCGCACTCAACGGCGACACGCTGACGGGCGAATGCCGGGCGGCCGTCGAGCGCGCCTATCAGTCCGTTCGCGCTGGCCATGACCAGATCAGCCAGCTGAAGCACGGCATGCAAGCCGGCGCCTAAAGGCTTCCGGTCCAGGATTGGGCGGCGTCGAAAGGCGCCGCCCTGTTTGCGTCAGGCGGTGATTGGGACGTGGCCCGGCTGCGCCGCCACCCGGTCCATCCAGCGCAGCACCGCCGGGTAGAGGCCGAGGTCGAACTCTCCTTCCCGCGCCACGTGGGTGTAGGCGTAGAGCGCGATGTCGGCGAGGCTGTAGGCGCCGCCCGCAAACCAATCGTTTGTTGCGAGATGCTCGTCCATCACTCGCAGCGCATCATCACCCGCCCGCCGCTTGCCCGGGATCAGGCTTCGCTGTTCGTCGCTGAGACGATCAATGCCCACGAACGCCAGCCAGAAGCGCATGGTCGCGACGTTTGGCTCGTGGCTATATTGTTCAAAGAACATCCAGCGGAGCATGTCGGCCCGGTCGAAACGACCCGGAGGGATCAGGTCGGACCCGTCGGCAAGCAGGAAACAGGCGGCATTGCTCTCGGGCATGAAGCGGTCGCCCACCTGCAGCACCGGAATCCGCCCATTCGCATTGACGTTGGCAAGGAACTCGGGAGTCCGGGTCTCGCCCTCAATGATGTCATATTCGCGCCGTTCGATTGGAAGACCGAGGTGCGCCGCCGTAAGCCGCACCTTGTAGCAATTTCCGGACATCGAATATTCGTGAAGGACCAACTTCTCGTTCATGGCAGCACCCCCGAAATCCGGTGCAATGCCACGGCTTGGGGAAGGCCGCTAATCGAACGTCGCGCAAACGCTATAAGCGAGGCTTATCGGGCAACCTCGAGCACGATCTTGCCGACATGCTCACCGCTTTCCATCCGGCGATGCGCGTCGGCGGCCTTTTCCAGCGGGAAGACCGAATCGATCGTCGGCTTCAGCCTACCGCCCTCGGCAAACGGCCACACCGTCCGGCAGATTTCGTCGGCGACCATGGTCTTGAACTCGACCGAACGGGCCCGCAGCGTTGAACCGGTCAGCATCAGTCTCCGCCGCATGATTTCCACGATCGGGATCTCGGCCTTCGCCCCACGCTGGAAGGCAATGGAGACATGCCGCCCGTCATCGGCAAGCGCCGACAGGTTGCGGGGCAGGTAATCGCCACCAACCATGTCCAGGATCACATCCACGCCCCGTCCGCCCGTGAGTGCCCTGACCTCCTCCACGAAGTCCTGCGTCCGGTAATTGATCGCTGCAGCAGCACCGAGGTCCACGGCCCGGGCGCATTTGTCGTCCGATCCGCAGGTGACGAACACCTTCAGGCCGAACACTTTGCCGAGCGCAATCGCCATCGTCCCGATGCCGCTGGTCCCGCCGTGAACGAGCACCGACTCGCCCTCCGCCGCGAAGCCGCGCTCGAACAGGTTTACCCAGACGGTGAAAAGCGTCTCGGGAAGCGCGGCAGCTTGGGTCATCGACATGACCTCGGGGACCGGAAGACAGGTTCCCGACGGCGCGAGGCAATATTCCGCATAACCCCCGCCCGCGACCAGCGCGCACACCTTCTGGCCCAACAGCTCAGTGGCACCCTCCCCGGCGGCGACGACGGTGCCGGCGATTTCGAGGCCCAGGGTGTCTGGCGCGCCGTGCGGAGGCGGGTAATTCCCCATCCGTTGCAACAGGTCGGGCCGATTCACGCCGGCCGCCGAAACTTCGATCAGCACTTCGCCCGCACCGGGACTCGGAACGTCGATTTGCGCGATCTGAAGGGCGTCCGGTCCGCCGGGTTCGGGGGCGACGATTGCGCGCATCTGCGTTGGGAGGTCATTCACTGCGCGTTTATTGACAGGGCGGCCTCCCGGGTCAACGGAATGAGACATGGATATCGATGAACTTTTCCCAAGTAAGCCGGGCGATCCGCTGACCGAACTCGCCAAGCAGGATCTTGGACCATTATCGGTCCACGAACTTTCCGCCCGCATCGAGACGCTAAAAGGCGAGATCGCGCGGGTGGAAGCGCATATGGAGGACGCTTCGAAGCACCGGTCTGCGGCCGAAGATCTCTTCAAACGCTGAATTCGGTGGAAAACGCGCCGGCTGCCCTTGATTGGGCAGCGAACGCGTATGACATTCACTCCAAGGACCGGCGAGTCCCGCCGGCATGGAGTAACTCCCTAAATGCCTAGTTTTGCTCGCGAACTCGAACAAACCCTTCACAATGCGCTGGGTGAAGCCAGCCGGCGCCGGCACGAGTATGCCACCCTTGAACATCTGCTGATCGCTTTGATCGACGACGAACATGCGTCGAAGGTGATGACCGCGTGCGGCGTCAGCCGGGATGATCTTCGGGCGTCGGTAAAGCAATATCTGGATGCGGAGCTCGGGGCGCTGGTTGCCGATAGCGGCACGGACCCAACACCGACCAGCGGCTTCCAGCGCGTCGTCCAGCGCGCAATCCTTCACGTCCAGTCATCCGGGCGTGACGAAGTAACTGGCGCCAATGTGCTCGTCGCCCTCTTTTCCGAACGCGAAAGCTATGCAGTCTACTTCCTGCAGCAGCAGGACATGAGCCGCCTGGATGCAGTGACCTACATTAGCCACGGCGTCGGCAAGGGCGACACGCCCGTCGAAAGCAACCAGGCCGCGCCCGCCGAGGAAAAGAGCGAGAAGAGCGACTCCAAGAAGGAAAGCGCACTCAAGCAGTTCACCGTCGACCTCAATGAGAAGGCGAGGCTCGGGAAGGTCGATCCCCTCATCGGCCGCATGCCGGAGGTGGATCGCACGGTTCAGATCCTCTGCCGCCGGTCGAAGAACAATCCGCTTTACGTGGGCGATCCGGGTGTCGGCAAAACCGCCATCGCCGAAGGATTAGCGCGCAAGATCGTGGAGGGAGACGTTCCGGAAGTCCTGAAACCTGCGATCATCTATTCGCTCGACATGGGAGCCCTGTTGGCGGGCACCCGGTATCGCGGCGATTTCGAGGAGCGGCTGAAGTCCGTGGTGACGGAGCTCGAGAAGCTTCCCGACGCGATCCTGTTCATCGACGAGATTCACACCGTCATTGGGGCAGGCGCGACGTCGGGCGGCGCGATGGACGCGTCCAACCTGCTCAAGCCTGCCCTTTCCTCGGGCGCGATCCGTTGCATCGGGTCGACCACCTACAAGGAGTTCCGCAATCACTTCGAAAAGGATCGCGCGCTGCTGCGCCGGTTCCAGAAGATCGACGTAAACGAGCCGACGGTCGAAGACACGATCAAGATCATCAGCGGCCTCCGCCCAGCCTTCGAGCTTCACCACAGCGTCCGCTACACGCCCGATGCGATCAAGTCGGCCGTTGAGCTATCGGCGCGCTACATCCACGATCGCAAGTTGCCCGACAAGGCGATCGACGTGATCGACGAGGTCGGCGCGATGCAGATGCTGGTCCCGCCGAGCCGCCGGAAGAAGGTCATCACGACCAAGGAGATCGAAGCCGTGGTCGCGACCATGGCCCGAATCCCGCCGAAGAGCGTGTCGAGCGACGACAAGAAGACTCTCGAGAGCCTCGAGAGCGATCTCAAGCGCGTTGTCTTCGGCCAGGATCTTGCGATCGAGAAGCTCGCCTCGGCGATCAAGCTCAGCCGCGCGGGGCTTCGCGAACCCGACAAGCCGATCGGCAATTATCTGTTCTCCGGGCCCACCGGCGTCGGAAAAACCGAAGTCGCCCGGCAGCTTGCGTCCATCATGGGCATTCCGCTGCAGCGCTTCGACATGTCGGAATATATGGAGCGTCACTCGGTCAGCCGGCTGATCGGCGCCCCCCCGGGCTATGTCGGATACGATCAGGGCGGCCTATTGACCGATGCCGTTGACCAGCAGCCGCATAGCGTCCTGCTGCTCGACGAGATCGAGAAGGCCCACCCGGACCTGTTCAACATTCTGTTGCAGGTGATGGACAACGGGAAGCTCACCGATCACCACGGCAAGACCGTCGATTTCCGCAACACGATCCTGATCATGACGACCAATGCCGGTGCGTCGGACATGGC
>JBJMUK010000098.1:0-2760 GCA_045811225.1 Sphingomicrobium sp.
CGTGCCGGTTGATCCGGCCGACGCCCGCGACGTGATGGCGATCATTGCACTGGCGAGGCGAAGCGCCCGCGAAGGGCGCCGCTTCACCCTGGCCTGACTCAGCCCCGCTCAGGCACGTGCTCGGAAGCAGCGGCTCCGCCCTGCGTGGGCTTCCAATTGCCCGGAAGGACCTTCGCAGGCACCTGGATGGTCGTCGTGCTCCCAATCTCCGCCGCCGACTTGGCAAGCATCAGCTTGTAGGCGCCGCCGCCGATCTTCCAGCTGTTGCTTGCTTCATCGAACGTCGCGAGCAACCGCGGGTCCACGGCAAGCGTCAGCCGCTGCGACTGACCGGGCGCAAGGTCGACCTTGCCGAAGGTCGCGAGCCGCTTCGGGGCTTCCCAGCCGCCATTGACGGGCGAAACATAAACCTGCGCCACTTCTGCTCCGCGCCGGTTGCCGGTGTTGCGGACTGTGAAGCTGACTGTCGCGCCGCCGTCGGCACTCGGAGCCGCCGTGAGCGCACTCATGGCGAAGCTGGTGTAGCTGAGGCCGTGACCGAACGGGAACAAAGGCTTGAGCCCACGGGCGTCGAACCACTTGTAACCGACTGCCGCCCCTTCCGTATATTCGACACTGAACATCGCATTGTTGGCAAGACCGGTACCCGGGCGCACGGGGCGCGGAAGCTGGCTTTCGCTCGCGGGGAAGGTCACCGGCAGGTGGCCCGACGGGTTGACCTTGCCAAACAGCAGGTTGGCAATGGCCCGCCCCCCCGACGTGCCCGGATACCAGGCCTCGACGATTCCGGCGACGCGATCCTTCCATGGCATCAGCACCGGTCCGCCGGTTTCAAGGATGGCGACGGTGTTGCGGTTTGCACCAGCCACCGCGTCCACCAGCGCATCCTGATTATCGGGCAGGTTCATCGGCACGTCGAACGATTCCCCTTCCCACCGGGTCAGGAAGAGCAAAGCGACATCCGCACCGGCAGCGGCTTTCGCTGCCGCAACCGGGTCGGTGCCGTCGACGAAAGTGACCGTTGCGCCGGGCGCGAGCGCCTTGATCTCGTTCAGCGGCGACGAGGGATAGTAGAGGACTGGTCCGGGCCAGCTCGTCGGGGCGATACCCGGAACGGCGTTGCCGCCGACCGGATAGGTCAGCGATGACCCGCCCCCCGCAAGCACGCCCTTGTCCGCATGCCCGCCGATCACGACGATGCGCTTAGCCCGCGACGTCAGTGGCAGGATATTGCCCTTGTTCTGGAGCAGGACGATCGATTCCTCGGCGTCCTTCTGAGTGACCGCGGCGTGGGCCGCAAAGTCGATCGGACCTTCCGCCACCGGATTGTCGACGACTCCAAGTTCGAACATCGGCCGAAGGATGCGCGTGACCATTTCGGTGAGGCGCGCTTCGGGGACCCTGCCCGCCTCGATCGCAGCCGCCAGCGGCTCCCGGAAGAAGGGCTGCTTGTCGAACGGCCATCCCGAGGTCTGGTCGAGACCGGCAAGCGCTGCCTTTTCCGTGCTGTGGGTCGCGCCCCAATCGGACATGACATAGCCCTGGAAGCCGATCTCGCGGCGCAGGATGTCCGTCAGAAGCCACTGGTTCTCGCACGCATAGTCGCCGTTGACCCGGTTGTAGGCGCACATGACCGAACCCGGATTACCGCGCTCGAATCCGAACTGGAACGCGAGTAGGTCGGACATGCGAGCGGCGGCACGGTTGATCCGTGCGTCGTGATAATCGCGGCCGGTCTCCAGATCGTTGATCGCGTAATGCTTGATGGTCGAAATGACGTTGTTCGACTGAATGCCGGCGATCTGCGCACCGACCATGGTCCCGGCCAGCAACGGGTCTTCACCGCCATATTCGAAGTTGCGGCCGTTGCGCGGGTCGCGCAGCAAGTTCACGCCGCCCGCAAGCATCACATTGAAGCCGGAGGACCGCGCCTCCGACCCGATCATCTGGCCGCCGGCAAAGCCGATCGCCGGGTTCCAGGTCGCGGCAGTGGCAATGCCGGAAGGAAGCGCAGTGCGCTCGCGCTTTTGCGCCGCGCCGCCCTGCGTCGCAACCCCGATGCCCGCGTCGGTCTGCCACTGCGGCGGAATGCCGAGACGCGGAATGCCGGCGATGTAGCCTGCCGAACCGTAGCGCACTTCCTTGGGAGCCTTGTAGTTCGCGCCGAAGTCCGTGCCGAAATAGCCGAACACAAGTTGCAGCTTCTCGGCGCGGGTCATCTGCCCCACGACCAGCGAAGCACGTTCGTCCGCACTTAGTGCCCTGTTCTGCCACGGCTGGGCCGGCGCCTGGGCAATGGCAGTTGCGGACGCGCTTGCGAACAGCAGCGCAACGGTCACATATTTCAGGCGATTTTTGACAATCACAGCTAAGGCTCCCTCTCTCACGCATCGCTCTTTACCGGCTTGGCGGGCCCTTGGCACTAGCGCTTCCCGTTCTTAAATGGTAGCGCTACCAAAACGCAGACATAATGGACGGGCTGGCCCTTTTGGGATGACGCAAGCGTTGTCCGATGCCATTGCGCCGCCCTTGGAAGGAGTCACAGGCATGATCAACGGAGAGATGTTCATCGGCAGCCGCGCGGTGAAAGGCTCGGTTGGCGAGTTGCGGGGAACCAATGCGGAGACCGGCGAACAGCTGGAGCCTGGATTTGGTGGCGCTACGCCGGAGCAACTCGACGAAGCCTGCCGCCTGGCCTGGGATGTCTTCGACACCTATCGCGAAGCCGACCCCGAAGTTCGCGCGAAGCTGCTCGAATCG
>JBJMUK010000099.1:0-2556 GCA_045811225.1 Sphingomicrobium sp.
GTCAGTTCGACGATACCGAGCCGGGTGAAGGCCATTTCATTTCGGACTGGGTGCACATGCTCGACGAGGCGAGCCACAAGGTGCGTGAGCGCCATGGCGCCTTAGATGGGGCTGCTTACACGGAGATGGAGCGGGAGGCGGTGAAGGTCAGCCTCGCCAACCTCCGCACCTTCCCCTGGATCGCCGAACGCGAACATGCTGGTGAGCTGCAGCTGCACGGCGGACATTTCTCGATCGCCGAAGGGCGCCTCTACATGCTCGACGAGGCGGAAGATGACTTCCGCCCCGTCTAACAGCATCTCAGAGAACGGTAGCTAGGCTGCTGTTCTAGCAGCGGGTATTGTATTCGTAACGCGGCTGGCCATACTGGTCGACGTAGTAGCAATACCCGCGCGTATCGCGGTAATATTGCCGTCCATTTACCGTTGCGCCGAGTACGCCGCCAAGGATCGCACCAGCGATGGCACCCTCACCCGTGCTCACGCCCGGGATAACCTTGCCGGCAATGGCACCGCCAACTGCGCCGACCGCAGCGCCGGTCGCGACGTTCGCGCCGCGCTGATTGCCGCCGCCATAATAGCCGCCGTTGTTGTAGCCATTGTTGTAGCCATTCCCGTAGGGGTCATAGCCATATTGGTTCGGATATGAAGCGCAGCCGGTCACCGCAACACTGGCGGCGAGGGCTGCAGTCAGACCAAGCATTCTCATCTTTCGTCCTTCCTCAACTCGCCCCCTGGCTTCGGGGCTAAAAAGCGCACTAACAGGCGTTTCGTTCCCGCACCGATCATGTGCCGTTCACGAACGGGACAAGCCACGCGCCGACCTGTGGTCAGTCCGCGACGCCGCGCTAGAGAAGGTCGAAAGAGAATCGAGAATGCGCGACCGACTGCCCGAGCAAGAAGCCAACATCGCCCTGCTGATCGACGCCGATAACGCGTCGCCTGACCACCTGGATGAGGTCCTGCTGGTTCTGGGGGAGCTGGGCACGATCAACATTCGCCGCGCTTACGGTAATTGGGCAAAAGCGAGCCTCAAGGGCTGGGGCAATCTTACCGGGTCGCATTCGATCATTCCGATGCAGCAGTTCGACGTCGTAAAGGGCAAAAGCGCGACAGACATGCGCATGACCATCGACGCGATGGATTTGCTTTATCGCGGCAATGTCGACGGTTTCGGCATCATGTCCTCCGACAGCGATTTCCTGCCACTTGCGCAGCGCATCCGCGAGGACGGGCTGCCCGTCTATGGCTTCGGAACCGCGAAGACCCCTGTCTCCTTCCAGCAGGCCTGCACGCGCTTCTTCGATGTCGGCGCCCTCGCCATGAACGATGAAGACGAGCTCGAGCAGCCCAAGGTGAGCGCCGGGCAGCGGCCGATCGATACTGAGCTGCTGCAGGTGCTCGGCGCCGCCTACAAGGCCTCCAAGCGCGACGAGGAAGGCTACACGCCGCTTTCCGAACTCGGCCAACGGGCCAAAGCCGTATCGAGCTTTGCCGCACGCAATTACGGCTTCACCCGCCTTTCGGAGCTGATCAAGGCCGTGCCCAACTTCGAGGTGAAGAGCGGCGACGATGGCGGTCTGCTGGTGAAGCGGCTGCGCTAATGGCGCCTGTCTCCGTATCGAGTCGAGACCTGTTGTCCAAGCGACACGGTCGGCACGATTCGCATGGCGCGGGGGAACAGCGGACACATGCGCTGGTTGTGACCGGAACCTAGGTGACAATTCGATGATGAAGCATGCTGGCCCGGCCCGATCCTGAAAAGCTACTCGACAGCGCCTTGAGCGCTTTGGCCACGGGGCCTGAGTGCCGACACATGCTCGATGAGCTCGCGGTCCCCATCTACACGACGGATCCGACGGGCGCCGTGACGTATTGGAACCGCGCCTGTGTCGATTTCGCGGGTCGAGAGCCGCAGCTCGGCAAGGATCGATGGTGTGTGACGTGGCAGCTCTACACCACGACCGGCGAGCCGCTGCGCCACGAAGAGTGCCCGATGGCGCAAGCCATTGAGCAGAAGCGGCCCATACGCGACGTCATTGCGATTGCCGAGCGGCCGGACCGGACTCGGGTTGCTTTCCGACCTTATCCAACCCCCTTGTTCGATCGGGATGGCAACCTGACCGGCGCCGTGAACATGCTGGTAGATGTCACCAACGAGCAGACGGAAGCTCTCTACGAACAGGCTGAGCGGTGCCGGCGCTTGGCCGATGCAACTTACGACCGCGCGACGAGCAAGGTGCTTGGCGAAATGGCGACCGGCTTCGAGAAGACCGCGGACGACCTCAACGTCAAACGCAATAGTTAGTCGAGCAGCTCCAGCCCGACCGTCACTTCGTCGCCAGCAGAGAGGCCTGCCTTGCGGCGGATTTCGGCCTTCACCGGCAGGATGTAGCCGCCGCTGTTGAGCGGGAACACCGAGGTTCGCCAGGTGACGTCGTCGATCCGGGCTTCGACCTTCACCGATCCGAAGCCGCGCGGACTGCCAAAGGCCGGGGCGCGGATCTCATTCGACTGCTCTTCCGGGACGGTTATGAAGAACCAGCGACCTGCCGCT
>JBJMUK010000100.1:0-6379 GCA_045811225.1 Sphingomicrobium sp.
GATCGCCGTCTGTTCATGAGCCGCATGACGGCGATCGCGGGCAGCGTGGCTGCAGCCGAAGCGCTGATCGCTGGAGTTGCCGCCAGCCCCGTCGCGGCCGCGGTCGTGCCCGCGGACGACCGCCGGCTGACCACGCGCGTGATGACCTTCGACAGCCCGGCCGGCTACAAGGCCTATGTCGCCGAGCCGCGCACGCGCTCGCTCAAGACGACGGTGCTGGTGGTCCATGAGAACCGGGGCCTGAACGACCATATCCGGGACGTTGCGCGCCGCTTGGCGGTTGCGGGCTATCGGGCGGTCGCCCCGGATTTCCTATCTCCTGCCGGTGGCACGCCGGCGAACGAGGACCAGGCCCGCGACCTGATCGGGAAGCTGGACCTTGCAGCATCGACCCAGGCGGGCGTCGCAATGCTCCGTGAACTCGAAAAGAGCAGCCTTGGCGGAAAGGTGGGCGCTGTCGGCTTCTGCTGGGGCGGCGCCTACGTGAACCGGCTGGCAGTCGCGGCGGGATCAGCACTGGACGCAGGCGTTGTATACTACGGCCCCGCCCCGGATGCTTCCGAAGCGACGAAGGTGGAGGCACCGCTGCTCATTCACCTCGCGGGCCTCGACGATCGCGTCGCGCAAACCGCATTTCCCTGGGTCAGCGCGCTTCGTGCCGCCGGCAAGGCGGTCACTTACCAAAGCTACGAAGGCGTCAATCACGCCTTCAACAACGACACGTCCGCGGAACGCTACAACAAGCCCGCTGCGGACCTCGCCTGGAAACGGACGCTGGCGTTCTTCAAACGAAAGCTCCGCGCATAGAAAAGGGCCGGGAGTTTCCCCCCGGCCCCACTGTCTTGCTGTGGAAAGCGGCGCCTTAGCGGCGGTCGCCCATGAACCTCAGCAGGAACAGGAACATGTTGATGAAGTCCATGTACAGGTTCAGCGCACCCATGATCGCCGACTTGGCCATCGCTTCGCCATGTCCGGCAACCGCGAAATAGGTGCTCTTGATCTTCTGCGTGTCATAGGCGGTGAGACCCGCGAACAGCAGGACGCCAATGGCGCTGATCGCCATGTCGAACGCCGGCGAGCGCAGGAACAGGTTCACCAGCATCGCGACGAACAGTCCGACCACACCCATGATCAGGAACGTGCCCATGCCGGACAAGTCCTTCTTGGTGGTGTAGCCCCACAGGGACAGGCCGAGGAACGCAACCGCCACCGCGAAGAAGGTCTGTGCGATCGACACCCCGGTATAGACCAGGAACAGCGATGAGAATTGCACGCCGATCAGGGCCGCATAGACCCAGAATACGGTCTGCGCGGTACCGGCGGACATGCGGTTGATGCCAAAGCCAAGCCAGAACACCAGGCCAATCGGCGCAAACAGCACCGCGTAGAACAGCAGGGTCGGCGAACCCGTCGCCGGGTTCACGATCAGATTGATCAGGCTGCTGTTGGCAAACAGCAGGGCGACGATGCCCGTCAGGAGCACGCCCGAGGCCATGTAATTGTAGACCGACAACATGTAGGACCGAAGGCCCACGTCGCGGGCAGCGCGCGGAACGCCGACTGTGGCGGTGTTCACGCCAGCCGTGCGCGGGTCATCCCAGTTCTGCATTTTCTCTCCTTCGGGCGGACAATGGGTCCGCCACACGTCCAGATATATCGTTGTTTGCCTGTATGCTTTCAAGCGAAACCGGCGATGTCCCCCAGTCGAGGCTCAGGACGCAGGTAACCTGCGTTAGACATTTGCTTACTTTGTGGAGCTATGTCGTCTGCATGACAGACAGCTGTAATCAGGGTCAGCGGCGTGAGCCGGGTTGGATCTCGCGGGACGACCGTACTGCGGTCGGCATACCGGGCAGCGCTCTTCGCGATGACGGAACCACCGTTTCCGTGACGATATCGGACGTGTCCCGGGACGGCTGCCGAGTGGATTTGGAAAGCGACGACTTGCGTATCGGGGAGTGGATCAAGCTGGAAACGGACGGACAGGACTCAATGCGCGGCCAGGTACGCTGGTCTTTGCATGGTTCTGCCGGCGTCCGCTTCGGCGCGTCGGCCCGCTAGCTTAGCAGCTGACTTGCGGTGAAACCGCCACCTGATCGCAAATTCGCGGAGTGGCCGCGCAAAAGCGACCGCGTAAGCGTCGAGGCGGAGGTGGTCGTGCGCCGTCCGAGCGAACATAACTTCCGCGTCCGCATCTACAACGTGTCCCGCCACGGCTGCCTGGTCGACTTCATCTCGCAGCCTCGCCTTGATGAGCGCTTGTGGGTGAAATTCCGCGGGCTCGAGGGCCTGGAAGCCCTGGTGTGCTGGACGGAAGGCTTCACTGCCGGTGTCGAATTCCTCAAACCGCTCCACCCCGGAGTATTCGACCGGATCGTTTCCGAACTCGCCTGACGCTTGCGCGGACGTTACCCTGAGGCATGCACCGCCTCTTCGTCGCCATCCGCCCGCCAGAACCAGTGCGCGATCGCCTGATCGACGCAATGGATGACAGTCCCCTGCTGCGCTGGGTTCCGGACGACAACCTGCACATCACGCTCCGGTTCATCGGTGAAGTCGAAGGCCCGCTCGCCGAAGACATTGCCGCAGCACTCGACCAGATCCGTTTCCCCGCCTTCGACCTCAGGATCAGCGGCGTCGGGCAGTTCGCACAGCGCAACGGCGGTGCTTTATGGGCGGGCCTTGAACCTCGCGAGCCGCTCGCCGGCCTCGCCGCCAAGGTCGAGCGCGCCTGCGTCACCGCCGGGCTGGAGCCGGAGCATCGCGCATTCCATCCGCACCTCACCCTCGCCCGCTGGAACCGCAGCTCGAGCGCCGCCGTCCAGTCCCTCCTCGAACGCAACCGGGCCCTCGCCTCCGACGCGTTCAAGGTGGACGCCTTCACCCTGTTCCAAAGCCACCTCTCCCGCCACGGCGCCCATTACGAAGCGGTAGCCGACTACGACTTGGGGTAAGGAATGTCCGCAATCGACCCATTGCGGACATTCAGCACCCGGACTTCAAAGCTCCACGTCCCCACCTGTAGCGCTACTTCTTCGCCCCGCGTTTCTCGGCCAGCAAGTCCATCGCCGCATGCACCAGCGCGACATAGGTCGGGCTCATGTTCACGACATATTCGTTCTCGCCCCAGAAGAACGGCCAGTCTTCCTTGTTCTCGGCAAGATCCGGCTTCACCACCAGCACGCCTGGCACCACCCCGCCTGCAATGTAGCTGAAGTCGGCCCGATTGTTGCCGTAGGCCACTTCCTTGGAAACCGTGCCGACGCCCGACACGAAGCTGACGTCCGATCCAGGGTGCGTGCCGTGAAGATAGTCCAGCGCCGTGAAGGCGATCGCTCCGTCGGAGAGGTCCGGGAAGGTCTTGTGGATCAGATAGTCCATCAGTCCTACCTGCATGACCATGCCGTTACCGGCCCAGCCGCCCTCGGTGATCGGCACGCCGAACGGATTGGGGCGCGGGAAGTCCTTGGCAAAGGCCGATTGCCACGCCACGACCCGGGCGCGGACCTGGTCGCGATAGCCGGTCGGCATGAACGCAACAGCCCGCAGCGCATCGTCCAGCGCCATGGGATATTTGGTGCTGATCACCGGCCATAGCGCCTGCACTGCCGCCTGGTAGCGCGGGTCGCGGGTCGCGATCAGCAGTTCGACAGCCGCCGAGAATTGCTCCGCCTCCAGCGGGCCGCCGGTCGTATTGCCGTGGCTGAACGTGAAGGGCGCATGGCTCTGCTCCTCCGCCCAGATGCGCCGCGCAAGGTCCAGCGAGCGCGCCGCGAGCGCGTCATTATGACCGCCGAGCACCCGGCCCGCTGCTGCCAGGGCCGCCGCCGAGCCGTAGTTGAGCGCGGAGGCGCGGCTGGTGAACACCCAGCGGTCGTCCGGCGTCCCGCTACGGTTCCCCTTCTCCTGCCCGACATTCAGCGAGGGATCGAAGATCTTCTGGTCGGTTTTGCTCGCCGCATCCCCAAGGTGCGTATATTGGGCGACGTCCGGCTCGACGATCCCGTGGATCGCGAAGCCAACCGCGTCCTGCTGCGCAACCAGTTGCAGCACGCCGTGCTCGATCTGCTGCAGATAGTCCGGGCGGCCATCGGGCACATGCATCTCGACCTTGCGCCGGCCCTGGTCGATCAGGGTTGCGTCGCGCGCGGGGTGATAGCGTTCCCATGTGTCCACCAGCTGGCGGATCACCGCATATTGCGTCTGCGTGCGCTGGTCGAAGTCGCCGGCATCGAGCCAGCCGCCGACCGCCAGGCCCGGGATATGCTCGCCGGGCTTGAACTTCGTATCGGTGGTCGGGCCCTGCCGGTAGAGGTCGATATGCTCGTGGTTGAGCGGAGCTTGCCGCCCGTCATCCCTGTGGGACTCCCCGTGCCACACACGATAGGCCTCGTTGACGAACATATGGTCCATCTGCACCGGCATGTAGACGTCCATGCTCGGCTGCCACGCGCTGTCGTAAATGTCCGGTGCGATGCGGAACGTGGCCGTCTTCGCTCCACCATATTCGATGCGGTAAATGCCTGGCTGCCGGACATTGCTGAAGTCGAACGTCCGGTAATTGTAGCGCAGATATTTGCCCCAGGCCTTTGGCTGGGCACTCAGCGACACGGCTGTCGAACCGTCGTGGTTGATCCGCACCAGCCGGGCCGCCCCGCCGCTTGTGCCGTTGGGATCGAGCTCGATCACGGCCTGCTTTTTCTGCTCGGGCGCGTAGCCGAGCTGGCTATGGGCAATCACCGGCGCGCGTACCCAGCCGGGCGTTGCGCTCGCTTCGACCCGCCACTGGATCACCTTGCCCGTCTTGCCCGCCGGAAGCACGCTTCGGAGCACGAACCAGCCGTTGTTCGCCTGGTCGCGCCCGTCATAAAGGCTGATCGGACCCGCCGACGATCGCACCGCGATGCGCCGGGCCGGATCCTCGGGCGCCAGCACCAGGCTCGTACCGCTTGCCAGCGGGAGCGGCTCCGCTCCTCCACCGATGTCGCGCCCGCTCGACGGCTGGCGTGGTCCTCCAGCGGTCATCGTCGATCCGGGATGCAGCGGGAAGGTGCCCCCCTTCCCATCCGCAACGAAGCTCTTGTGGAAGAAGGCCGATGGCTGGAACTCCAGGTTGAACCCGGCCCGTCCCGCGAGCGCGTCGGGCACCGGCTGGTCGAGTATGACCGACACCATCATCGCCGATCCGTTCGGCTCTCCGTGGATGCGGTAGCGGAACTTGTAGTCGGGATATTCCAGAAGCACGTCGATGGCGCCCGTCTTGGGGTCCACCTTGCGTTCGACCATTCGTCCGATCGGGTCCCACTGGCCCGGCGTCGCCGACAGCCGAACGTCGCCGTTGGTCGCAACGCGTGAACCCTGCTGGACGATCTCCACGCCACTGATCTTCGCGTCCGCGAACAGCCCGTCATACCAGTTGCTGAAGACGAGGTAGTTGACCCCCCGCGTCTCCAGATATCCAGCCTTGTTGAAGGTCAACGGCCCCGCGGCCGCGGCTCCCGACAACAGGGTTGCGGACAACAAGGCACAGGCACCCGTCAGGCGGCGCGAAACGATCATCTCACTCTCCCGATCCGACTCTAAGCGGCCGGTATGAGAGCGCTAACATGCGCCGCCGCGCTGATGGAAGGGCTGAAGTGCGAAGCACCACCGCAGCTTGCACCGCCGCTGCCTCGCACCCATCTTCTAACAGCCGCGTTGACCCGCTGTGCCACCTCGCGCTAATCAGAACATAAATGGAACGAAGCTGATCCGATGCTGACCCATATTTCAGTCCGCGGTGCCCGGGAGCACAACCTCAAGGGCGTCGATATCGACATCCCGCGGGAAAGCCTGACCGTCATCACCGGGCTCAGCGGGTCGGGCAAATCCTCGCTGGCCTTCGACACCATCTATGCCGAGGGGCAGCGCCGCTACGTCGAGAGCCTGTCCGCCTACGCGCGCCAGTTCCTGGAGATGATGCAGAAGCCGGACGTCGAGCATATCGACGGCCTCTCCCCGGCCATCTCGATCGAGCAGAAGACGACGTCGCGCAACCCGCGCTCGACCGTCGCCACCGTCACCGAGATCTACGATTACATGCGCTTGCTGTGGGCGCGCGTGGGCATCCCCTACTCCCCCGCGACCGGCCTTCCGATCGAGGCCCAGCAGGTCAGCCAGATGGTCGACCGGGTCATGGCCATGCCCGAGGGCAGCCGCCATTATCTGCTCGCCCCCGTCGTCCGCGGCCGCAAGGGCGAGTACCGCAAGGAACTCGCCGAATGGCAGAAGGCGGGCTTCCAGCGCGTGCGCATCGACGGCGAGTTCCACGCGATCGAGGACGCCCCCGCGCTCGACAAGAAGTACACGCACGACATCGAGGTCGTGGTCGACCGTATCG
>JBJMUK010000101.1:0-5984 GCA_045811225.1 Sphingomicrobium sp.
AGCAAAATCCCGGGCCACCGCCTTGACAGTATTCGTCGTTGACAATGTTGCGGGCACGTCGAGCGGGTCCGGTGTTCTGCGGCGAACGGCGGCGAGTAGCAGTTGGCCTGTTTTCGCATCATAGACCTCAACGGCGTACAACACGGATCCGGTGAAACTGCCGGTTTTTCCTAGCGCGCTCTTGAGCGCACTGGTCGCGAAGCCCATGGGGGTCACGCGAGTTGCTGTTGCAATGCCGCCGGTCGTCTTCTGGGCGCCGAGCAGGGTCGTGTGGATCCGTAGCGTGTCGGCTTGCGGGCTCGCAGGAGCGGGGAAGGATCGACCGATCTCCGACCGCAACTCTTGCGTGATGAGCGCTGCGAACCTGGCACGGTCGCCGGGATCGACGCCGTCAAACTGGGCGTCAGCGCCCTGATACACCGTCGTCTCATCGACCAGGACCGTGCGGTACTTCTGGAAGACGGTTGCTGGCTGGGCATAAGTCCAGGACTCCCGGCCCGCAGCATCCTGCGTCATCTTGCCGGCGGAGCGAAGGCCTACTGGTGCATGGTCGCGGGTTTGCGCGCTCAGGCTGGTTGCAGTGACCAATAATAGTGCGGCAAACCCCAGTCGCTGCGTCATTGAACAGGTATTTGGCACTGCGGCGGCCCTCCCGATTGATCCCGACATGTCGCGACCCAAGTCCCACTTAGTTGGGGCCTGTTCCATCCGCACAAACCCCAACGCTGCCTCATCATCCAAGCACTTAGAGAACTGCCCCCTCATAGCCCGGCGGCGATTTGTCCCAGGGGTAGCCGCCGGCCGCCATCTCACGACCGCGATCGAACAGGGCGCGCATGTAGATCGTGTCGAATTCTTCCCGATGGGGCTCGTTGAAGCTCGACGGAATGAAAGCAAGATTGAAGGCGATCCCGTCCCGCTGTGTCGTAGTGAAGATCCGGTAGAGATCTCCGACACCCTGAGTGCGGGTGAGCGATGCGATCGCACGCGTCGCGATACTAAGCGTGCGCCTTTCGACGCTGAGCCATTCAGCGTCCATGCGAGCATTCCGGATCAGGTAAAGGTTGCGCTGACGGGTTGGCGCTCCAGCGAAAGAAAGCGACGGCGGATAGAAGAACACCTGGGAAGCAGTCCCGCCATCAACGTGCATTTCCTCGTAGTGCTGACCATCGATGGTCACGTCGATCATGACCGGTGGAAAGGCCCCCGGAATGGACGCTGATGCCAACAATATGCTGCGGAATAATGACGGAGCATCCGGGCTCTTGCTCGCGGCGATCGCCGTCATGTTCCAGATCACCGGCTCGAGCGTGTCGAGGTTCGTGGTGCCGACGAGCAGCAATCGACCTTTGCCATATTCCTGGGCGATCTCAGCCAGCAGGGCTGGCGTGACGTACGACTGGATGATCGACGCAAGTGGGCGAGTGTCGGCCAAGCCGTCCCCGAACAGCCCCTTTAACAGGCCCCGCTTCTTGAAGATGTCCTGCGGCGTTGTGGCCGTGTAGACCTTCTGCAGCACGTAATCATACTTGGGGCCGAGAAAGGCGAAGGGAGCGATCAGGGCCCCCGTACTGATGCCGGTCACGGCCTTGAATTCGGGCCGCGTTCCGGCGCCGGTCCAGCCCGACAGCAATCCCGCCCCGAATGCGCCGTTGTCACCTCCGCCGGAAACGGCGAGGAAATTCGCGGGCGGCATTGGACCGGTCCGGTCCTGGCTCGCGAGCCACGCCTGCTCCTTGGCGAGGGCGCTGCGCGCTTCCGTCGCGAAGCTTTGCGTCTCCCGCGTGACCCGGAAGCGTATTGGCCCAAGGGCCTCCTCCGCCTGGGTGAACTTCGCCACCGGAACCGCGGGAAGCCGCTGCGGTGTTGCACAGCCCGATACTGTGACTTGCGCGACACAGGACGCTACGAAAAGCAACTTTGAAAGGGATAATGCCATTTTGCCCTCGCTTACGGAGGACTCTGCATTTCCCCTCTTGGGAGCGCTGGAACATCCGCGCTAACCCCGGCGTGCGGAGGGGAATCTAGGGAAAAACCCGAATACCTCGGCATGGCGCGCCCGTCGAACCCTGAACGCCCTGGTACGGCGCTATCGATCGGGTCACCCCCATCACCAGGCGACGAACTGAACCGGGAGGTAAGGAGAACCAAATGCGGAAGTTTCTAGCATCTTCGATGGCGGCGCTTGTCCTGTCGTCTCCGGCCGTCGCTCGTGACCAGAATTGGTACATTGGCGGCGAGGCCGGCATCATGTTCCCGAGAGGGTCAGACGCTGACGTCCTGGTAGTCTATGATGCGCTCAATGTGCCGGGAGGTATCGTCAACACACCGCTCCCTCCACCAAGCGCCACTTACTCAAACGCGCTGAATCTCGATGCCAAGACCGGCTACGACTTCGGCGTCTTTGGCGGGTATGACTTCGGCATGTTCCGCCTCGAAGGCGAGATCGATTGGAAGCATGCGAACCTGGACGACGTATCGGTCGACAGCGACTTCATCGCGGATCTGAACAGCAATCTCAATCTTCCTTCGACGACCGGACCGGAACTGGCGTTCACCGATAACGACTTCAATGTCGACGAGGCAGTTGGAGCTCTGTCGTTCATGCTTAATGGTTTGATCGACGTAGGCGATCAGGATGGTCTCTCGTTCCAGGGAGGCTTCGGCGCCGGCTGGAGCAAGGTGAAGTTGTTCAACCAGAAGGATGGAGCCTTCGCGTGGCAGATGATCCTTGGTGCGCAATATGCACTCAGCCCCGAGCTCGATATCGGCCTGAGGTACAAGTACTTCTCAACCGGAAGCCTGGATCTCGCCGATAGCGGCACCTTCACGGTCGAGGGGAACCCCGAAGTCTTTTCTGTCGTGCCTCCGGGCGGGACAGCGGCGTTCTTGGTAACCCAGACCCCATTCGCGGACATCGCCACAGACTTCGAGTCGAAGGTACGGATGCACAGCATCGTGGCGACGCTCGCCTACAACTTCGGCGCAGCTTCTCCGCCGCCACCGCCGCCACCTCCGCCGCCGCCTCCGCCGCCGCCTCCGGTGACGCAGACCTGCCCGGACGGATCGGTGATCCAGGTGACGGACGTCTGCCCGGTACCTCCGCCTCCGCCGGCTCCTCCGCCTGCTGGAGAGCGCGGCTGAGCAAGATTGCGACCCTCCGCTCCTAAGGCGGAGGGTGGCACTCCAGTCTGCAAACAGGAAGGCGGGGAGAAATCCCCGCCTTCTTCTTGCGTTAGCGATTGCGGGGCGCCAACCGTGGAAGGATCAACGTCATCATGCTGACAGCGAAGGCGCCGGCAACACCGAACTGCAGCAGGCGCGATGACCAAATGCCCGGAGCGGAGGGCCCCGGCGCAAGGCCAAGGCTGAGCATGACAATCGCCTGGTTGAAGGTGATCAGGCCGACGGTCGCCGCAGTCTTGCTGGCCTGCATTCTCTCCCCGAAGAATAACGCGACCACCAGTGTGATGCCGGTGAGGGTTACGAGCGACGGCGCGAGTCCGAGCAGCGCGTGACACGTTAGCGCGACCACCCCTCCAACGAAATTGCCGAACATCATCGCCATGCCCTGCGCGGCACTCCGGTTAGGATCGAAGTTGACGACCAGGACCACGGTCGTGATCAGCACCGGCAAGGCGTCCGTGATACCGTACATCAGGTAAACGAGCATCAGCGGCAGAACGATCGCGATGCCCGCAATCGCCAGTGCTACTGGCGAAGTCGTTCGGGTTGGAGCCGCTGGGGCGGGCCTTGCCGCCACCTCGGGCCAGATTGCGTGGACCAGCCACACGATCATCACCGCGATGATGATACCGCGAATGAAGGCCTGAGGCAGCGCACCGGCCTGTGCCGGCTCCGTCATCACCACAATCGGGATAGTCGAGAAGCAGATCAGAACCAGCAGAATCGGAAGGAATCCGCGACCGCTGGCAAGGATGATGAACGACATCAGCAGGATCAGTCCGATCGCTCCGAACAGGATGAACGGACTCTCCCGCAGCAGCGACGAAAGCGCGAACGCTACGAGGGCGCCACCCGACTGAACAAGGATGAGCACCAGCCCGTGCTTGAGCGGTAGAGCGCCGGGCAGATTGCCGATCAGGGTCGCTGCGAGCAGCGGGGCGAGGAAAGTCGGATACCAACCCATCCACTCACACATCACGAATGCGGCCGTGACCCCGCACCCGAACCGAAGGATCGCGTGCGTGCGTGCCGAAGCCGCCCGTCGCTCCTGCGTGATGGCGAGCGAGCTCATCCGCGCCTCAGGCTATTGCAGGTAACTGAGGAGCGTGACCACCCGGATCCAGAGCCGCCCGATGGGGTTCATGAGCGAGTGATCGCTTGTGAAGATGATGACGTTGGCCTGTGCTCCGCTGCGGCTGTGAGCAAGATCTTCGCGTGCAGCTTCGTCGTCGAGCTGGATCCGGACTGGGAAGCGCTGTGGTTCACGAAGCCACCCTTGATCTGGTGGGAGGTCTGGCAACTGACCCGTCGGTGCCTCAGCCCCTTGGGTGACCCCCCAGCCGACGCTGTGGATGCGGCCGGGAAACAGTTTGCCGGGGCTCACATCAAGTGCAACGAGCACCTTCTGGCCTGCGGCGACGTTCCCAAGCTGGTTTTCCCGTAGGTTTGCCGCAATCCACCGACGGCCATCACCAAGGAAACTCAGTAGGGGCTGCCCTTTGCTGACATACTGGCCCGCAGACAGGCGCAGGTTTGTCACGACACCGTCACCGCTGGCGACGACCACAGTGTTTCGCAGATCCAGTCGCGCCTGATCGAGCGCCGCGGCTGCCTGCCGAACCTTCGAGTTGGATGCGCCTGGCGCGCCCAGGTTGGCTTCCGCGCGAGTAACGTCGGCGGAGGCCTTGGCGACGTCAGCCCGCGTCTTGGCGACATCGGCTCCGGCACGGATGCCCTGCGTTTCCGGCAGAGCTCGCTCGGCCACCAGGTCGGTCACGATCTTGCCTAGACGGCGGCTGGCTTCGAGATCAACGCGCTGTTTCTGCAGCGCTGCCCTGCTGGCAATCACGTCGGCGGCCGAGACACTCGCATCCTGCAATGCGGCCGCGAGATTGGCCTCCGCCGACTTCACCGCAATTTCGTAAGGCTGGGGATCGATGCGGAACAGGACCTGCCCCGTCTTCACATGGCCATTCTCCTTCGCGCCGACCTCCGTCACCTTGCCAGCAACTTCCGGCGCCAGCTGGACGAGGTAAGTGTCGACCCTCGCCTGCGAAGTGTAGGGTGTGAAGCGGTCGGACAGAACGCTGTAGACGAAGAGAGTCACAAGCATGACCAGAACGACGAGGATAATCTTGCGAACCGGACTGCCGGACGGCTTGGCCGCCGGCGCCTGGTCGACGATCACCTGGTCCGAACTGGCTGCTGCGGAAGCGTTCATTTGACGACACCCACCGGTTCGCGGACCCAATCGCCACCGAGCGCCCGATACAGCCCTGCCGCAGCGCGATAGCGATCGCCCCGCGCTTCGGTCAGCGACAGTTGCGCATTGAAGAGGCCGCGCTCCGTGTCGAGCACGTCCAGGTAGTCGGAATAGCCATTCTCGTAGCGGAGCTTCGCCAGCCGAAGACCTTCGACGAGCGCGCGAACCCTGCGGTCGAGCGTCTGCTCGGATTCACTGGTGTGGCGAACGTTGGCGAGGGAATCATCAACGTCCCGGAACGCGTTCTGAATCGTGAGTTCGTAATTGGCGAGCGACTGATCTCGCCTCGCCTCGGCCTGCCGGTTGGCAGCAGTGATCCCGCCGCCAGTGTAGATCGGGCCCGTCACGTCGCCAGTGAATGACCAGGTTTGCGCCGGACCGGTGAACAGGTTGCGAAGGGCCCCACTGGCAAAGCCCGCGAGCGATGTCAGCGAAATGCGAGGGAAGTAGAGCGCCCGAGCGACGCCGATCAGGGCATTGGCGGCAATCAGTTGCTGTTCGGCTTGGAGAATGTCCGGCCGGCGCGTCAGCAGTT
>JBJMUK010000102.1:0-5027 GCA_045811225.1 Sphingomicrobium sp.
TGTTGTTCATCGATGGATCCCATGATGCCACGTTGTGTCGGTGGCAGATGGGCTATCGGCGGCTCGCCAATCGCGAACACATAGTAATCGAAGAACTGACGCCAAATCTGGCGATGCTCCTCTGGAAGGTCCCTGAAAACCAGCGACGCCAGAACGAGGGCATTCAGAGGATGCCCATGCACAGGGGTGTGCTCGTTCCACCAGAAATTTACGAGAACGTTCAGTGAGGAAAGTGCCTCCACCCCATGCCACCACATGTAGGGGATGTAGATCGCGTCGCCTGGCGCAAGTTCCGCAACCTGGGCGTGAGCGAGAGCCTCTCGGAATCGCGGAAAGCGATCGAAATCCGGATTCTGCACCGAAACCATGCTGACCGGCGTTCCGGCAGGTGTCAGGTCGATAGGGCCGACGTACATGTTTCGTAATTGATCGGGTGGGAACAGGGTGAACCTTCGACGGCCTGCGGCGACACAGGCGATGTTGTTGTAAAGGTCTCCATGCGGCGCGACCGTAGCGGCGTTTCCAATCCAGAGCTTTGGGGCGACACCCTCCGGTACGAACGGCATTGAAATTTCTGTTGTCAGTCCCGGGAATTGCTTGCTGGCGTTGATCGCTTGCATGGCAATCGCGGGTGGGTGAGCCTTCGTTGCTTCGCCGAGCAACGCCCCGAAAACCTCTCTTAAAGGGAGTGAGTGTTTGGAAAAATTGAACCCCGTCATGTCGCTCTGATAGTTGAAGCGGCCGCGGGCCTCCGGCGGCGCGACCAGCGTGCTAACCAGTTCTCCACTATCGAACCTCGCAAGATATGCGAGCACTTCCCGATCTGACCTGCTGCAAGCGTCGACAACTGGCCAATCTCGCGCGACGCCACGAAGAATCACCGGACTGTTGTTTGCTTGGACATGCGCCCGGAATCTCTCGGGGGTCGCATCGGCAAGTTCCATAATGTTGGGCAAGTCTGGCAACATGCGGCTCCAGTCGCTTCCGGGCAGTGATCAAACAATGCTGACATTAGGTTGGATATGGGTACCGGAGAATAGGTTGCCGAAGCGCCATTGGAAAAAGTCGCCTCTCCGCCGTTCGGTGTCAGATGAGCCGACGGCAGTCGCCTGCCTAATGTCCGCAATGGCTTGAACGCAGACATTCCGCCTGCCTACGAAAAAGCCCCGGAGTTGCCTCCGGGGCTTTTCGTTGACGGTGGAGCGCTGCGGCTCAGGCGTTCTCAGCCGGCGTCTCGAGCGTGCGCTCGGAGGCGGGGCGATCTCCTCCACCGATGGCGGAACGCTCCGGCTGCGGCTGCAGGACAGATCCACCGATATTGATCTTCCGGGGCTTCATCGCCTCCGGAATCTCACGCACCAGCTCGACGGCCAGCAGCCCGTCTTTCAGGTCAGCGCCGCGCACCTGGATATGATCGGCGAGCGCGAACCGCCGCTCGAAGGAGCGGTTGGCGATACCACGATAGATGTAATCGGAGCCTTTCTGCTCGGTCTCTTCTTTCCGACGACCGGTCACGACCAGCACGTTCTGCTGCGCCGTAATGTCGATTTCCTCCGGCCTGAAGCCGGCAACGGCCAATTCGATACGATACTCGTTCTCACCGGACCGGATCAGGTCGAAGGGCGGGTAATTCTCACCCCCATTCTGGGCGAGATTGCTGTTCTCCAGCATGTCGAAAAGCCGGTCGAAGCCGACGCTGGAACGCCGGAACGGTGCAAAGTCAAAAGCACTGCGCATATTGTCCTCCTATGTCCTCGCTTGAGCGACCAAAGGCGGAGCGGGGATCCCGTGGCGGGCCGAGGGACCAGCGCCCCGTCGCCGAACCCGTATCGGCGTTCGGCAACAGGAAATTTGGAATCAGCCGTTGCAATTTCAAGACCTGTGGAAAACCGATCTGTCACCGCTTGCGTGCTCCCGCCTGCGGCCTAGGGTGAGCGCTCGGGATTGGGGGAAGTGATGTTCGATCGTAGACTGTTCCTGGGCTCTGCGGCCGGCCTTGCGCTCAGTACGGCGGCCGGTGCGCAGATGGCGGATCCCCGCGCTTATGGCTCACCCGGCGCAACGCGCCCATTCGGCCCGGAAGTCTATCGCGAGCGGCGACAGCGGCTGATGCAGCAAATGAAAACCGGCGTGGCGGTAATCTACGGCGCAAAGAGCATCGACGGCTCGTCGACGGTTGCTGGCGTTGGTCGCCAGGACTCCGACTTCGCTTATCTGACGGGCATCATGGACGAAGCGGGCGCTGCGCTGGTGCTCGCGCCCGGCGAACGGACGTTCAAGGAATATCTGTTCCTTGCCACGCGTGACCCCGACATGGAACGGTTCGAAGGCGAACAGTTGAACATCGGCGAGGAAGCGCGGGCGCGGACCGGCTTCCAGAAAGTCTATCGTTCCAACTGGCTGGGCACGTTTGTCACCAATTTCGCAGCCCGCGCTGGCGAACTACAATATGTCGGATCGCTGGTCCCGCCGGAGCGGCCTGTGCCGCCGGCGCTGGACCTATACGGCCGGGTCGCCGCACGTGTGCCGGGGACCCGCATTACCAACCGCCACGGCCTCATCGAAGCCATGCGCGTCGTGAAGGAACCGCGTGAGATCGCGGCCATGCGCAAGGCGATCGAAGCCACTCACCGGGGCATGCTCGCAGCAATGCGCGCCGCGCGACCGGGCATGCGGGAGTTCGAACTTCGAAACATCATCGAGAACGAGTTCCGGGCGGCCGGCGCTCGTGGGCTCGCCTTCCCATCCATCGTTGGCACTGGTCGGAACAGCGCAGTGCTCCACTACACGGGTAGCGACACGGAAATTCGCGCTGGCGACATGATCCTTTGCGACATCGGGGCGGAGGTCGACTTCTACGCTGCCGACATCACCCGTACCTTCCCGGTGGACGGGCGCTTCAACCCTGAACAGCGTCAGGTCTACGAGACGGTGCTTGCGGCGCAGGATGCCGCAGCCGCGCGACTGCGTCCCGGCGTACTTTATGAAGACCTTCAACTCGCCGCCAACGACGTCATGCGGCGGGCGGGGCACATGGACAACTTCTGGCACGGTCTTGGCCATTTCGTCGGACTCGACGTCCACGATGCCGGCAACCTTTCGGCCCCGCTTCCTGCCGGCGCCGTCGTCACGATCGAACCGGGTATCTACCAGCCCCAGCGAGGTTTCGGAGTTCGAATCGAGGATGATTATCTCGTGACCGCGTCAGGTTATGAGCGGATGAGCCGCGCCGTTCCGCGAACCGTCGCTGAAGTCGAAGCCGTTCTCGCCGCCCGCTGACGCCTTCGCTGGCAGTCCTCCCCTCACAACCCTATAGCTGTTTGAACATGGCCGACCTATTCGCTTCATCCTCCGCTTCCACCACCCCCGACAGCTACGACGCCTCGTCCATCGAGGTGCTGGAGGGCCTTGAGCCCGTCCGACGCCGGCCCGGCATGTATATCGGTGGAACGGACGAGCGGGCGCTTCACCATCTTGCGGCAGAAGTCATCGACAACAGCATGGATGAGGCCGTTGCCGGCCATGCCAGCCGTATCGAGGTGTCGCTGGAGCCGGGAAACCGGCTGACGGTTACCGACAACGGCCGAGGCATGCCGGTCGACCCGCACCCGAAGTATCCGGGCAAGTCGGCGCTCGAGGTCATCATGACCATGCTTCACTCGGGCGGAAAGTTCGAAGGGAAGGCTTATTCGACGTCGGGCGGCCTGCACGGCGTCGGCGTCAGCGTGGTCAACGCGCTTTCGACCGAGACGGTGATCGAAGTCGCCCGTGAGAAGACCCTTTACCGCCAGCGTTTCTCGAAAGGTCACTCCACTGGGCCGCTCGAGACCGTAGGCGCTGCCCCTAATCGTCGGGGCACCACCGTCACCTTCACGCCCGATCCGGAGATCTTCGGCGCCGAGGCACGCTTTGACCCCGTTCGCCTGCTCCACCTTGCTCGCTCCAAGGCCTATCTCTTCGCTGGTGTCGAAATCCGTTGGCACTGTCACGCATCGCTCACCAGCCCCGAGGTGCCGGAGCAAGCCGTCTTCCAGTTCCCGGGTGGACTTGCGGACCATCTTTCCGAACAGCTCGGCGAGCGCGGCTGTGTCACCAACCAGCCCTTTACGGGAAGGCAGGACTTCCCCGGGGATCAAGGCAGCGCCGAATGGGCCGTTGCCTGGCCGCTGTGGTCCGAAGGATCGGAAAGCTATTATTGTAACACCATCCCGACGCCGGATGGCGGCACCCACGAAGCGGGCCTCCGCGCTGCCCTGACCAAGGGCATCCGCGCGTTCGGTGAACTGGTCGGCAACAAGCGGGCCAAGGACATTACGGCCGACGACGTGTTCAACGGCGTCGAACTGATGCTGTCCGTCTTCATCCGGAACCCGCATTTCCAAAGCCAGACCAAAGACCGCCTCACCAGCCTTGAGGCCGCGCGTTTCGTGGAAGCTGCGGTGCGTGACCATTTCGACCACTTCCTGGCCGACAACATGGATCGCGGCAGGGCCCTGCTTGGCGCCATCGTCGAGCGCATGGAGGAGCGTCTCAAGCGGCGCGCCGAGCGCGAGGTCAAGCGCAAGACTGCGACCTCAGCCCGGAAGCTCCGCCTGCCGGGCAAACTCACCGACTGCGCCAACGATGATCCTGAGGGCACCGAATTGTTCATCGTCGAGGGCGACAGCGCCGGCGGCTCGGCCAAGCAAGCCCGCGACCGCAAGACGCAGGCGATCCTCCCGATCCGCGGCAAGATCCTCAACGTCGCCTCCGCGACCGCCGACAAGATCCGGGCCAACAGCGAGGTAGCTGACCTGCAGCTCGCACTTGGCTGCGGCACGCGCGACAAGTTCGACGAAGCTGCACTGCGTTACGAACGCATCATCATCATGACCGTCGCCGACGTGGACGGCGCCCACATCGCAACACTGCTGATGACCTTCTTCTTCCAGGAAATGCCCGAACTGGTGCGGCGCGGGCATTTGTACCTGGCGCAACCCCCGCTCTACCGCCTGACCTCAGGGGCCAAGAGCTATTACGCTCGGGAC
>JBJMUK010000103.1:0-5332 GCA_045811225.1 Sphingomicrobium sp.
TGAAGCCGAGGCGGATGCCGTGCTTCTTTTCGAACAGGTCCTTGTAGCGAGCACGCGCCTCGATAACCGCAGTCATGTCGACGTCGTTGAACGTCGTCAGCAGCGCCGCCGTATTCTGCGCTTCCTTGAGACGCGTCGCGATGGTCTGCCGAAGACGGGACATCTTCACACGTTCTTCGGTCCGCGCGCCCCCCGTGGCAGGTGCGGAAGATTGGGCCGCAGGAGCGGGCGCCGGAGCGCTGGGCGCCTTCGCCTCTGCCGGAGCGGCAGGGGCAGCCGATTTCGCGGTCGCTGCCGCAATCACGTCGTCCTTGGTCAGGCGCCCGTCCTTGCCCGTGCCCTTGATCTGGCTCGGGTCGACATGGTGCTCCAGCACGGCGCGGCGCACTGCCGGCGACATGGTCAGATTGACGTCGCTGCGTTCCCGGCCGTCGGGGGACGGTGCCTCGCCCGCGGCCGGGGCCTCGGGGGCATGTTCCGTACCGCGCAGCTGCGGCGTTTCGCCGGCGCCTGCCGGATTGGTGGTCGCATTGGCGGCCGCTTGCGCGGGACTTGCCGGGGCAACAGCCGCGCCCCCCTCCCCAATCCGTGCGATCACGGCGCCAACCGCAACAGTGTCGCCTTCATTCACCAGCGTTTCGCTGAGAACGCCTGCAATCGGCGACGGCACTTCCACGCTGACCTTGTCGGTTTCGATGCTCGCGATCGGCTCGTCCGCAGCAACGCTTTCGCCGGGCTTCTTCAGCCACTGCGCCAGCGTTCCTTCAGTAATCGATTCCCCGAGTGCCGGGAGTTGAACGTCAGTTGGCATGACCGTCCTTCTTTAGCTGGCTTTGCGAGCCAGCGGCTCACTGGTTGGTGCTTGTGCCTTTGTCGAGTGCCCGAGGGCAGCGGCGATCAATGCCGCCTGCTCCGCCGCGTGCCGCTTGGCGAGCCCGGTAGCGGGCGATGCGGCTGCATCGCGGCCTGCGTATTGCGGCCGGATGGAGAAGCCGGCTTCATTCAGGCTCGCTTCGAGAAGCGACTCCACGAAGAACCAGGCGCCATTGTTGCGCGGCTCTTCCTGTGCCCAGATCACCTGCTCCAGGTTCGGCATCGCCTTGAGGCGCTTGATCAGCGGTTCCGACGGGAACGGATAGAGCTGTTCGACGCGCAGCACCTCAACGCCCAGATCCCCCGACTGATCACGAGCGTCCATTAGCTCATAAGCAAGCTTGCCTGAGCACAGCACCAGCCGCCGGGTGTCTCCTTCGGCGGGCGGGTTGAAATCGCTCAGAATCCGCTTGAAGTGGCCCTGCGTGAAATCCCCAAGCGACGATACTGCAAGCTTGTGCCGGAGCAGCGACTTGGGAGTCATCATGATGAGCGGCTTGCGGAAGTCCCGCAGCATCTGTCGGCGCAGGATGTGGAAATAGTTCGCGGGCGTGGTGCAGTTCGCGATCTGGATATTGTCCTCGGCGCAGAGCTGCAGATAGCGCTCGAGACGCGCGGAGCTATGTTCCGGCCCCTGCCCTTCGAAGCCATGCGGAAGCAGCATGACCAACCCGCTTGCGCGCAGCCACTTCGCCTCGCCGGCCGCAATGAACTGATCGATGATCGTCTGGGCGCCGTTCGCGAAGTCGCCGAACTGGCCTTCCCAAAGCACCAGTGTGCGCGGGTCGGCGATCGAATAGCCATATTCGAAACCCAGCACGCCGAACTCGGAGAGCGGCGAATCCCGAACTTCGAACCGGCCCGGCAGCACCTGCGACAGCGGGATGAACTTCTCGCCCGTATTCTGATCGACCCAAACGGCATGACGATGGCTGAAGGTGCCACGCCCGCTGTCCTGCCCTGACAGGCGCACACCCCAATTGTCCGCAAGCAGGCTTCCAAACGCCAGCGCCTCGGCCGTAGCCCAGTCGAAGCCGGCGGAACCCTCGAACATTGCCCGGCGCCCGTCGACGATGCGCAACAGGGTCTTGTGGACCTGCAGCCCATCGGGAACCGTGGCGAGGATGCCGCCAAGCCGCTTCAGCTCGTCTTCCGAGATGGCCGTTTCAACGTTGCGGCGCGCAAGCACCGGCTCGTCCGGCCTGCCAAGGCCCGCCCAACGGCCCTCGAACCAGTCCGCCTTGTTGGGGAGGTAGGAGGTTGCTGCCTCGAACTCCTGCTCCAGATGTTCGGTGTAGCTCTTGGTCGCCTGGTCGATCCAAGGCTGATCGACCACATTCTCCGCAATCAGTCGTGCGCCATAGAGTTGCGAGATCGCCGGATGCTGCCGGATTTCCGAATACATCAACGGCTGCGTGAAGCTCGGCTCGTCGCCTTCGTTGTGGCCGAACCGGCGATAGCACCACATGTCGATGACGATGTCGCGTCCGAACCGCTGCCGGAACTCGATCGCCAGTTTGCAGCAGAAGGTCACCGCTTCCGGATCGTCGCCATTGACGTGAAGGATCGGCGCCTGAATGCCCTTCGCCACATCCGACGGGTAAGGCGACGAGCGCGCATATTGCGGGCTGGTCGTGAAGCCGACCTGGTTGTTGATGGTGAAATGCAGCGTTCCGCCGGTGGCATAGCCGGGCAGCCCGGAGAAGCTGAGGCATTCCCACACCACGCCCTGACCTGCGAAGGCCGCATCGCCGTGCAGCAGGATCGGAAGCACGGTCTTGCCATGCTTGTCGTCGTTGAGCGTCTGTACGGCCCGGGCCTTGCCAAGCACGACCGGATCGACCGCCTCCAGATGGGACGGGTTCGGAACAAGGCTCAAGTGCACCCTGTTGCCGTCGAACTCGCGGTCGGACGAGGTGCCGAGGTGGTACTTCACGTCGCCGGATCCGCCGACATCGGCCGGATTAGTCGCGCCGCCGGCGAACTCGCTGAAGATTGCGCGGTAGGGCTTGCCCATTACATTCGACAGCACGTTCAGGCGGCCGCGATGGGCCATTCCGATGTCGATTTCGACGATCCCGTACTGACCGCCATATTTTATGACCGCTTCCAGTGCCGGGATTGCGCTTTCGCCGCCATCAAGGCCGAAGCGCTTGGTGCCGACATATTTGCGGGCGAGGAATTTCTCCCACTGCTCCGCTTCGATCACCTTGGCCAGGATCGCCTGCTTCCCCTGCGGGGTGAAGTGGATCGCCTTGTCCTGGCCCTCGATCCGCTCCTGCAGGAAGCGGCGCTCATCAAGGTCATTGATGTGCATATATTCGATGCCGACGGTGCCGCAGTAATTGGCCTGCAGGACGGCGACGATCTCGCGCACGGTCCCACGCTCCATGCCCAGCGCGCCGCCAAGCCAGATCTGCCGATCGAGGTCACGGTCGGTGAAGCCGTGGTACGCCGGCGTCAGCTCGGCCGGGAATTCGCGCTTCGCAAGGCCGAGCGGATCGAGCTTCGCGGCAAGGTGTCCACGAACCCGGTACGTGCGGATCAGCGTCATCGCGCAGATCGCGTCGTTGGCCGCCTGGCGGACCTCGTCCTCGCTCGCGCCGGCGCTTACGGCAGCTGCCTTCGCTTTCTCTGCGACCTTCTCGATAGTCGCGTTGGTCGGATCGAGCCCGGCATTGACGGCGTCCAGCTCGGCGACAGGCCAATTCGGCCGCGCCCAGCTGGGACCTGCTTCGGTTTCGCTCAGCATGGAGAAATCGTCGGTCATTTTACCTTCCGCTCCCAAGCGCCGGGAACGCCCAACTAGCCGTTCAACAATTGCTTCAATGTTTTCCCAAGCTCAGATGGGCTTGGGCTGACGGTAATTCCAGCCGCTTCCATCGCCGCGATCTTGTCTTCCGCGCCGCCCTTGCCACCCGACACGATCGCGCCGGCGTGGCCCATGCGGCGCCCCGGAGGAGCCGTGCGGCCGGCAATGAAACCGACGGTCGGCTTTTTGCGACCGCGCTTGGCCTCGTCGGCCAGGAACTGGGCCGCTTCTTCCTCCGCCGCGCCGCCGATCTCGCCGATCATGATGATCGACTTGGTCTCGTCGTCCGCAAGGAAGAGTTCCAGCACGTCAATGAAGTTGGTGCCGTTGACGGGATCGCCACCAATGCCGACGGCAGTCGTCTGGCCGAGACCCTCATTCGTGGTCTGGAACACCGCTTCGTAAGTGAGGGTGCCGGACCGGCTGACGACCCCGACGCTGCCCTTGGAAAAGATGTTGCCCGGCATGATGCCGATCTTGCACTCGTTGGGGGTCAGCACGCCGGGGCAGTTCGGCCCGATCAGCCGCGACTTGGACGCCGAAAGCGCGCGCTTGACCTTCACCATGTCGAGCACCGGAATGCCCTCGGTGATGCAGACGATCAGCGGCACTTCCGCGTCGATCGCCTCAAGGATCGAGTCGGCGGCGAAGGGCGGCGGAACGTAGATCACGCTGGCGTCGGCGCCCGTCTTCTCAACGGCTTCGGCGACGGTATCGAATACCGGCAGGTCGATGTGCGTCGTTCCGCCCTTGCCCGGCGTAACGCCGCCGACCATTTGCGTGCCATAGGCGAGCGCCTGCTGCGTGTGGAAAGTGCCGGTTTCACCGGTCATCCCCTGCGTGATGACCTTTGTGTTCCGGTCGACGAGAATGCTCATTATTCGGATTTCTCCTTGTCGATCCGGTTCATTTCGAGAATCGCGAAATGGCCACCCTGGATCTTGGTGCTCTTCAGGAATGCGAGGATGGACGTTGGCGTCGTCTGAAAGGTCGTGGTGCTCCCAAGGTTGATCGGAGCCCCAAGGACGGGAGTCAGCTTCGGGACCAATGCCTTGACCTCGCTCTCCCAAGCTGGGGTCATGGACACGCATTCCGGGATCGGGAAACGATCCGTTTGGCGAACCACGATCAAGGTGCGAGCATCCTCGCGCCCGAACAGCTGTTCGGTTGCATTCTTGCCCTTGGCCGTGAATCCAGCCTTGGCGAACAGCTCCGTGCTGGCGCCCCGATTGACCAGAAACGTGTAGCAAAGCTCGGCAGCTTCGACGAACGGGCGGTTGCCGCCATCGTCCGCGGCAGCCGTCGCCATGGCCAGCGCAGTCAATCCAAGCAACATCAGGCCAAGCTTCCGTCGATCTGTTTGCAGGCCACAAGCAGTTCCTTGACGGCGTCGACGCTGACCTGAAGGCCCTGCTTGGCCGTGTGATCCAATTCGATCTCGATGATCTTTTCGACGCCGCCGGCGCCGATTTGCACGGGGACACCGACGTACAGGTCGTTCACGCCATATTCGCCGCTCACATATGCGGCGCACGGCAGGATACGCTTCTGGTCATTGAGATAGGCTTCGGCCATCGCAATGCCGCTCGCGGCCGGGGCATAAAAGGCCGAACCGGTCTTCAGCAGTGCAACGATTTCACCGCCGCC
>JBJMUK010000104.1:0-8065 GCA_045811225.1 Sphingomicrobium sp.
GCCATCGTGCGGATCGCACCGACTGCGGCCAGCGCCTCCGATGGGAGGCCGGCTAGATGGGCGAAGGCTTGTGGGTCCAATCCCCGGATGGCGTAGGTCACGACTCTCTCCTGCTTCCCGCCCTCCGTACGCGGTCTCCGCCACGGCTGCTTCCCGCAACTTGCGTTCAAAGCCGGCGTTAAGGTTTCACTTGGTCCGGCCCTTGCGACAGCCGAGCATGCAAAGGCAGAAGCTGCGAATGCATCTGAGCTTCCATCCCGGCGACCTCGACAGTTCCGACGTCCGGGCGCTGCTGGACCTCCACTTTGCAGCAATGCGTGCAAGCTCTCCGCCCGAGAACTGCCACGTTTTGCCGATCGATGGACTCCGCGATCCAGCGCTGACCTTTTGGGCAGCGCGGGAGGATCGACGGCTGGTCGGGATCGGTGCACTGAAGGAGCTTGAGCCGGATCATGGGGAGGTGAAGTCAATGCGCACCGCTCCCGAGCACCTCGGCCGCGGCGTCGGCGGAAGGTTCCTGGCGCACATCATGTCGCAAGCACGGGAGCGCGGTTACAAGCGACTGAGTCTGGAAACTGGCAGCACTTCGGAGTTTGCCGGAGCATTACGGCTGTACGAACGCGAGGGATTCCAGTCATGCGGTCCGTTCGCGGGCTATCCGGAGAGCGAGTTCACTCGGTTTTTCACACGAGAACTCTAAAAAACTAGGGTTTCAACTTCTTGCGCGGGCGGGAACCCGCTGCTAGTGGCTCGCCGACCCATTGGGGCGTGCGGTTTTTGGACCACCGGAGCGCGCCCTTTCGGCATGGGCAATTCCAGTTCTGGAGCTATGAGCACGTGGAGACATCCGGCGGCATTCAGGCCAGCTTAGCAGGGCGATATGCCTCGGCACTGTTCGGCCTGGCACGCGACGAACGGCAGATCGATGCCGTCAGCCGCAGCCTCGATTCGCTCGATGCGGCTCTCGCCCAGTCACCGGATCTGGCATCGCTGATCGCCAGTCCGATGGTCACTCGCAAGGATGCGGGTCAGGCCCTGTCGGCCCTTGGTGACAACCTCGCCTTGGACCCCATCACCGTCAATTTCCTGGGCGTCATTGCGCACAACGGACGCAAGGGAGCGCTCAAGGACATCATCCGCTACTTCCGCCGGATGGCTGCCGATCACCGGGGTGAGACCACCGCCGAAGTAGTGACTGCTCACCCGCTCAAGGACGATCAGGTCGCAGCGCTTAAGGCGCAGCTTCGCGGCCGCGCTGGACGTGAGGTCGCCATCGAAGCACGCGTCAACCCGGCGATCCTGGGCGGCATCAAAATCAAGCTTGGAAGCCAGATGATCGACGCTTCCATCCAAACGAAACTCAATCGACTCGCGACTGCGATGAAAGGCTGAACATGGACATCCGCGCCGCTGAAATCTCACGCGTAATCCGCGACCAGATTGCGAATTTCGCTGCTGACGCCGAAGTTTCGGAAGTCGGAACGGTGCTGTCCGTCGGTGACGGCATCGCCCGAATCCACGGGCTCGACAACGTCCAGGCCGGTGAAATGGTGGAGTTCGAAGGCGGCATCAAAGGGATGGCGCTCAACCTCGAAGCCGACAACGTCGGTGTCGTGATTTTCGGTTCGGACGCCGCCATCAGCGAAGGCTCCTCGGTCAAGCGCACCGGCACGATCGTGGACGTTCCGATCGGCAAGGGCCTTCTCGGCCGCGTCGTCGACGCACTCGGTAACCCGATCGACGGCAAGGGTCCGATCCAGTTCACGGAACGCCGCCGCGTCGAGGTGAAAGCGCCTGGCATCATTCCGCGCCAGTCTGTTCACGAACCCGTCCAGACCGGGCTGAAGGCGCTCGACGCGCTGGTTCCAGTTGGCCGTGGTCAGCGCGAACTGATCATCGGCGACCGTCAGACCGGCAAGTCGGCTGTCGCGATCGACACCTTCATCAACCAGAAGGCGGCCAACGCTGGCGACGATGAGAGCAAGAAGCTCTATTGCATCTATGTCGCGATCGGACAGAAGCGGTCGACCGTGGCGCAGCTGGTCCGCACGCTCGAAGAGAACGGCGCGATGGAGTATTCCATCATCGTCGCCGCGACCGCTTCCGAGCCCGCGCCGCTGCAGTACCTTGCACCCTACACGGGCACCGCCATGGGCGAATATTTCCGCGACAATGGCATGCACGCCGTAATCGTGTTTGACGATCTGTCGAAGCAGGCTGTCGCCTATCGGCAAATGTCGCTTCTGCTGCGCCGCCCGCCGGGTCGCGAAGCATATCCGGGCGACGTCTTCTATCTTCACAGCCGCCTGCTCGAGCGCGCGGCAAAGATGAACGATGACAATGGCGGCGGATCACTGACTGCACTGCCAATCATCGAAACTCAGGCCGGGGACGTGTCGGCCTACATTCCGACTAACGTGATCTCCATCACCGACGGCCAGATCTTCCTTGAGACGGACCTGTTCTACCAGGGCGTTCGTCCCGCCATCAACGTGGGTCTCTCGGTCAGCCGCGTCGGCTCCGCAGCGCAGACGAAGGCGATGAAGAAGGTCGCAGGCTCGATCAAGCTTGAGCTGGCACAATATCGCGAAATGGCCGCGTTCGCGCAGTTCGGTTCCGATCTCGACGCATCGACCCAGCGCCTGCTGGCCCGTGGCGCCCGCCTGACAGAGCTTCTGAAGCAGCCGCAGTATCAGCCGATGCCGATCGAAGAGCAGGTCGCGTCGATCTTCGCCGGAACGCAGGGCTTCCTTGACGCTGTCGAGGTTCGCGACGTGACCCGCTACGAGGCTGCGATGCTCAGCTACATGCGTTCGGAAAAGCCCGAAGTGCTCAGCAAGATCCGCGACACCAAGGCTCTCGATGACGACACGGCTGCGGCCCTGAAGGATGCGCTCGGCGCCTTCGGCAAGCAGTTCGCATAAGCGCAAGGCGGCGGAAGCAGCATGGCAAGCCTCAAGGCTCTCAAGATCCGCATCGGCTCGGTGAAGTCGACGCAGAAGATCACCAAGGCGATGAAAATGGTCGCTGCGGCGAAGCTTCGCCGTGCGCAGCAGAATGCCGAAGCTGGCCGCCCCTATTCCACGCGCTTGGCGGAGGTGGTTTCGTCACTCGCAAGCCGGGTCGCCATCGGGCCGGAGAGCCCGAAGCTGATCGCCGGTACCGGCAAGGCCGACACGCACTTGATCATCGTGTCGACCGCCGACCGTGGTCTGGCCGGTGCGTTCAGCAGCAACATCGTCCGTGCCGTTCGGCGCAAGGCCGACGAGCTGATTCGTGAAGGCAAGACGGTCCTGTTCTACATCGTCGGCCGCAAAGGCCGCCCGGTGTTGCAGCGTCTGTATCCGAACGCGATCGTTGCTCAGTACGATACTAGCGCGATGAAGGCGCCGACCCACGCCGACGCGCTGGCAATCGCAAAGGACATCGTCGACCGCTACACCACGGACGGCGTCGATATTGTCCATCTGGCTTATGCGAACTTCCGCTCAACGCTGGTGCAGGAACCGACGATCGACCAGATCATCCCGGTCGTCCCCCACGTCGCCAATGACCGCGGATCTGCTGCGGCCCCTCCCGCCTCTGTCGAGTATGAGCCGGAAGAGGAAGAGATTCTGGCGACGCTGCTGCCACGCAACGTTGCGGTCCAGATTTATCGCGCGCTGCTGGAGAACCAGGCGGGCTTCTACGGATCGCAGATGACCGCGATGGACAATGCGACCCGCAACGCTGGCGACATGATCAATCGCCTGTCGATCAAGTATAACCGGCAGCGCCAGGCCGCGATCACCACTGAACTCGTCGAAATCATCTCGGGCGCCGAAGCGCTCTAACCGAACCAAGCAAGGCAAGGACTGAACTCATGGCCACCGCCGCCCCCAAGACCCGCACCAAGAAGGCAGCCGCGACCTCAGCGACCGGCTCAGGTCCTGCAATGACGAGCCCGAGCAACCTCGTTGGTCGCGTTGCGCAGGTCATCGGCGCTGTCGTCGACGTCGCTTTCGAAGGCGAACTGCCGCCGATCCTGGGCGCGCTTGAGACCGAGTTCGACGGTCACCGCGTCGTTCTGGAAGTTGCTCAGCACCTTGGCGAGAACGTCGTCCGTACGATCGCGATGGACTCCACGGACGGCATGACCCGCGGTCAGACCGTTCGCTCGACCGGCCAGCAGATCCAGGTCCCGGTCGGCCCAAAGACGCTCGGCCGGATCATGAACGTGATCGGTGAGCCGATCGACGAACGCGGACCCATCGGGAGCGACCAATTCTCTTCGATCCACGCCGAGGCTCCGGCCTTCGTCGACCAGTCGACCGAAGCTGCCATTCTCGTCACCGGCATCAAGGTCATCGACCTGCTCGCGCCTTACGCGAAGGGCGGCAAGATTGGCCTGTTCGGCGGCGCCGGCGTGGGCAAGACCGTGCTCATCCAGGAACTGATCAACAACATCGCCAAGGGCCACGGCGGCGTATCCGTATTCGCCGGCGTCGGCGAGCGCACCCGCGAAGGTAACGATCTCTATCACGAGTTCCTCGACGCGGGCGTCATCGCCAAGGACGCCGACGGCAACCCGACGCCGGAAGGCTCCAAGGTCGCCCTGGTGTTCGGCCAGATGAACGAGCCGCCAGGAGCTCGCGCACGCGTTGCTCTGTCCGGTCTCACCCAAGCCGAATATTTCCGCGACGTCGAAGGTCAGGACGTTATGTTCTTCGTCGACAACATCTTCCGCTTCACCCAAGCGGGTTCAGAAGTGTCGGCGCTGCTCGGCCGTATTCCGTCGGCTGTGGGCTATCAGCCGACGCTGTCCACGGACATGGGCTCGCTGCAGGAACGCATCACGTCGACGAACAAGGGCTCAATCACATCGGTGCAGGCCATCTATGTGCCCGCCGACGACTTGACTGACCCGGCACCGGCGACGTCGTTCGCCCACTTGGATGCGACGACGACGCTGAGCCGCGCGATCTCCGAACTTGGCATCTACCCGGCCGTCGATCCGCTCGACTCCGTCAGCCGCGTTCTGACCCCCGCCGTGGTCGGCCAGGAGCATTATGAGGTCGCTCGCGCCGTCCAGGAGACGCTGCAGAAGTACAAGTCGCTGCAGGACATCATTGCGATTCTCGGCATGGACGAGCTTTCCGAAGAGGATAAGCTGGTCGTTAGCCGGGCGCGCAAGATCCAGCGCTTCCTGTCGCAGCCGTTCCACGTCGCCGAAGTCTTCACCGGCATCCCAGGCAAGTTCGTGCAGGTCGAAGACACGGTCCGCTCGTTCAAGGCCGTGGTCTCGGGTGAGTACGACCACCTCCCCGAATCCGCTTTCTACATGGTTGGCGGCATCGAAGAGGCCGTCGCCAAGGCTGAGAAGCTGGCGCAGGAAGCCTAACCTCTGCCTGCCGAGCTCAGCCTTGCGGATTGCGTGAACCGGACTTGCCCCTGGTCGGGCAAGGCAGTCAGCGCCGACAGCCTGACGCTCTACGAAGGCAAGGTGGTCGGCTTCTGCAATCCCGGCTGCCGCGACAAGTTCGAGACCGCGACGAAGAGCTTCGACGCGGCACTTCAAGGATCTGAATGATGGCGAATCTTCACTTCGAGCTGGTGACTCCCGACAAGCTCGTCCTTTCCGAGGACGTGCATATGGTCGTCGTGCCGGGCAGCGAAGGTGAATTCGGCGTCATGGCGGGGCACGCTCCGTTCATGAGCACGCTGAAGGACGGCGAACTCGCCGTCTATCGCACCGCGAGTGGCGCTCCGGACCGCATCGCGGTCAGCGGAGGCTTTGCCGAAGTCAGCGATCGTGGCCTTACCGTTCTCGCTGAGAGCGCTGGAGCGGTTCCCGCTTAATTGGGCTTGCGCTTGTAGCGCCAGCGTCTTGGCTTGCTTCCGTCGGCGAGCGATATCTCCGCAAGCAGGTCGGCACCTTCCCGCCAATACCGAATCCGCTGCGGGTAATCGTTGGCGAGATTGTAGAAGCTAACGCCTGCCTGCGTGTTCGGGCCCCACGCGAACAATGTTCTGGATTGGCCGCTTGGCGCAGCCCAGAGGCCAAGGCGGACGTTGGCAGTCGGTGTCTCCTGGCTTGGGATGATCTGCATCACCTCCCACTCACCAAGCACCGCTCCCTTCCCGTTGCGGCTATATCCGATCATCATCCCGCCGCGCACGCTTGACCAGCATTCCTCGGTCCAACGCTCCGCAACGCGTTCCTCCCAGCACCCTTCCATCCATGCCGGCACGTGTGGCGTGTCCGCCGCCGCTGCGGCGAGCGCGGTCATCAAAGCGAGTGCCATTATCGCCTCCTCGTTAGACAATTAGCTTTTCTTAAAAGTTTCGCGCTTATTCACCACCCCAGTTCGTTCCGCGTCAAACACTCGGGGATTGGGTCAAGCATGAGTGCATTCGGTAAGCGTGGCGGCATGAGCGGCAGCGGCGGGGGCCGTCCGAGCTTCGGTGTCGCCAAGCCCATGAAGGGTGGCGGGTCCAGCATCGGACTGACGCCCATGGGTGCTGATGGTGGAGAGCAGTTTCCGCCCCTCGATGAGCTTGCACATCCCGAACCGGCAGCTCCTGCCGGGCCGCCGATCGGCGCGATGGACCGGCTCAACAATCGCCAGAATGCAAGCGGCGAACAGGGCAGCAGCAAGGCCGAAGGCTTTGAAGCTGCCGTTCACCGGATCAAAGAGCAAGTGCTCCCGCGTCTGCTCGAGCGCGTCGACCCAGAAGCCGCGGCAACGCTCAGCAAGGATGAGCTTGCTGAGGAATTCCGGCCCATCATCAGCGAAGTGCTGACCGAGCTTAAGATCAACCTCAACCGCCGCGAACAGTTCGCACTGGAAAAGGTGCTCGTCGACGAACTTCTAGGCCTTGGGCCGTTGGAAGAGCTCCTTGCCGACCCGGCTGTGAGCGACATAATGGTCAATGGTCCGGAGCAGACCTTCGTCGAACGTAAGGGCAAGCTGGAACTTGCCCAGATCCAGTTCCGCGACGAGGAGCATCTGTTCCAGATCGCTCAGCGGATTGTGAACAAGGTCGGCCGCCGCGTCGACCAGACCAGCCCCCTTGCCGACGCCCGTCTTCAGGACGGTAGCCGCGTGAACGTCATCATCCCGCCGTTGTCGCTCCGCGGCACCGCGATCTCCATTCGTAAGTTCTCCGAAAAGCCGATCACGCTCGACATGATGAAGGGCTTCGGCTCGATGTCGGACAAGATGGCGACCGTGCTCAAGATCGCCGGCGCCAGCCGCATGAACGTCATCATCTCCGGCGGTACCGGCTCGGGTAAGACGACCATGCTCAACGCTTTGTCGAAGATGATCGACCCCGGCGAGCGCGTCATCACCATCGAAGACGCCGCCGAGCTTCGGCTGCAGCAGCCGCACTGGCTGCCGCTCGAAACCCGCCCGGCGAACCTCGAGGGCCAGGGCGCGATTACCATCCGCGACCTCGTCATCAACGCGCTGCGCATGCGCCCCGACCGCATCATCCTGGGCGAAATTCGTGGATCGGAGTGCTTCGACTTGCTCGCGGCCATGAATACCGGCCACGATGGCTCGATGGCCACGCTTCACTCCAACAGCCCGCGTGAATGCCTGGCGCGTATGGAAAACATGGTCATGATGGGTGACATCAAGATCCCGAAGGAGGCGATCAGCCGCCAGATCGCGGATTCGGTCGACCTCATTGTCCAGGTGAAGCGCCTCCGCGACGGTTCACGCCGCACGACCAACATCACCGAAGTGATCGGCATGGAAGGCGACGTCATCGTCACCCAGGAGCTGTTCCGCTTCGAATATCTGGACGAAACCGCCGACGGAAAGATCATCGGCGAATATCGCTCGATGGGCTTGCGTCCCTACACTCTGGAAAAGGCAAAGCAGTTCGGCTTTGACCAGCCGTACTTGGAAGCCTGCCTCTAAGGCATCGTTTTGCAATTAATGCTGTGCGACCTTGCGGCGGTTCTCGAAGGAGCCGCCGCATGCGCTTGTGGATCGCCGTTGCTTTGGCCGCCTTGAGCCTGCCATCGGTAGTGGTTGCGAAGAAGGCACCGCCGCCGCCCCCAGTCGAAGGGCAG
>JBJMUK010000105.1:0-9813 GCA_045811225.1 Sphingomicrobium sp.
AAGGGTCAGAACGACCCCGATTACCGGCTGACGATGCATAAGGAGCCGGATCCGGTACGCCGCACCAAGGGGCCGCGCTACACGCCGGTTAGCAAGCGGCAGGACAAGCCGGACGGAATCAACTGGATCATCCGCAACCATCCGGAAGTCAGCGACGGCCAGATCAGCAAGCTGATCGGCACCACGCGCACGACCATCGCGGCAATCCGCGACCGAAGCCACTGGAACATGGCCAACATCCAGCCGAAGGATCCGGTTACCCTTGGCCTGACCACGCAACGCGAACTAGACGCTGCCGTCGCGAAGGCAGCGAAGGCCGCGGGCATGGCTGCACCGACGGACACGCGCCTCGAAGGCGATCGTGAGGCCCTGATCTCGCAGCTGCGGGCGGAGCGCGAGCAGCACGCCCGTGACGCCGAAGCCGCGCTTGCCGGGACCAGCGAAGCTGAGAATGACGAGATCGTCCCCGGGATCCGCGATCCCTTCAAGAACACGCCGATCTCTTGATTCGATAAGCGCTGGGACGCAAAGCTGTCCTGATGGACGCTGACCAGACTTCCGAACTCAGTTTCGAAGCTGCGCTTGCGCGGCTGGAAGAGATTGTGCGCCTGCTCGAACGCGGTGAAGCGCCGCTGGACAAGTCCATCGAGCTTTACCAGGAGGGCGATCGCCTGAAGCGGCATTGCGAGGCACGGCTGAAGGATGCCCAGGCGCGGATCGAGCAGATTGCGTTCGGTGCCGACGGCAAGCCTGCGGGCTTGAAGCCCTTCGATGCCGATTGAAACCATCGACCGGCTGGAAGCTGAGCTCGAGATCGAATCGAGCCGGGTTTGCGCCGATGTCGATGCATTCTTCTCGGAACTGCTGACACCGCCGGGCGACGGGCGCGACCGCCTCTACGCGGCAATGCGCCACGCAGCAGTCGGCGGCGGCAAGCGGCTTCGCCCGCTGTTGACCGTCGCAGCCTGCCAGTTGTTCGCAATGGACCGGGCGCGGGCCATCCGCGTCGGAACGGCAATCGAGGCGATCCACGTCTACTCACTCATCCACGATGATCTTCCCTGCATGGACGACGATGACATGCGCCGCGGGAAGCCGACGGTGCACAAGGCGTTCGGCGTGGCGGAAGCGGTGCTGGCGGGCGACAGCCTTCACGCTATGGCCTTTGAGGTCCTCGCCGCCGAGGAAACGCACGAAGACCCTTTCATCCGGTCCGAACTTGTCCTTGAGCTTGCGCGTGCCGCTGGTCCTTCGGGAATGGCGGGCGGACAGATGCTGGACATCGACGCGGAGGGCCGGCCCCTCGACATTCCCGCAATCACCCGGCTGCAACAGCTGAAGACCGGCGCGCTCATCGAATATTCGGTGGAAGCGGGGTGCATCATGAACCGAATGCCGCATGAAGCGCGTACACCTTATCGCGGCTATGCCCGGAACATTGGCCTGGCCTTCCAGATCGCGGATGACCTTATCGATCATAGCGGCGATGCCGAGGCCGCCGGAAAGCGCACCGGCAAGGACCGCGAAAAGGGCAAGGCGACCTTCGTCTCTGTGCTGGGCGAAGATCGCGCGCGGCAGCAGGCGCGGATGCTGGTCGAACAGGCCTGCGAGCATTTGGCGGAGCATGGAAGCGAGGCTGACCTGCTTCGCGCCGTCGCGCGCTTCGCGATAGAACGGGATCGCTGAAATGACCCATCGCATCGGCGTCTATCCCGGCACCTTCGACCCGGTGACGCTTGGCCATATCGACATCATCCGGCGTGGCGCGCACCTCGTCGACCGGCTGGTGATCGGAGTGACGACCAATCCGTCGAAAGAGCCAATGTTTTCGCTCGAAGAGCGTCTGTCGATGGTTCGCCGCGAGGTGGAAGATATTGCGGGGGACATCGAGGTGGTGGAGTTCGACTCCCTCCTTATGGACTTCGCTGAGGCGCAGGGTGCGAGCCTCATCCTTCGCGGACTGCGTGCCGTCGCCGACTTCGAATATGAGTATCAGATGGCGGGGATGAATCAGCAGCTGAACGAGCGCATCGAGACCGTCTTCCTGATGGCAGACGTCTCGCTCCAGCCGATTGCGTCAAGGCTGGTGAAAGAAATCGCTCGTTATGGTGGCAAGATCGACAAGTTCGTTACGCCGGCCGTAGCGGCAGACGTGGCGCGTCATCTCGCCTCGCGCTAAGCAGGTTGGAAGTAATCGGGAGTGGGGAATGTTCGGTAAAGCGTTGGCTTTTGCGCCTTTGATCATGCTTGCGGCGGGTTCGGCCTTCGCGAAGGCTCCTCCTGCTCCCCCGCCGCCTCCGAAGGCGACGGTGGTTACGCCTGAGGCGGTCGCTGCGGTCCCCGCCAACCGGCTGACGCTCGACCTTTCGAACGGCAAGTCGGTCGTCATTCAGCTGCGCCCCGACGTTGCGCCGGCGCATGTTGAACGGATCCAAACGCTGGTCCGTCAAGGCTTTTACAATGGCCTGAAGTTCCACCGGGTGATCCCTGGCTTCATGGCGCAGGGCGGCGATCCGAAGGGCGATGGCACCGGCGGCTCCACGCTCCCGGACCTGAAGGCGGAGTTCAGCACCATCCCGTACATGCGCGGCACGGTTGCTGCCGCGCGGTCGCAGGAAGATGATTCCGCCAACAGCCAGTTCTTCATCATGTTCTCGCCAAACGTCGCCCTGTGGGGGAAATACACCGTCTTCGGACGCGTGATTTCGGGCATGGATGCGGTTGACGCGATTGCGGTTGGAGAGCCGCCGGAGCAGCCGACGACGATCATCCAGGCAAAGCTCGGAGACATGACGTCGGTGCCCGCAGCGGCTCCTGCGCCGGTGGTTGTGCCAGCGCCGGCACCAACGACTGACGCAACTCCCAACGGCGGCTGATGCGCGTCGACCTTTTCGACTTCGAGCTACCTAACGACCGAATTGCGCTGAGGCCGGCACGCCCGCGGGACAGCGCGCGCCTGCTGCTGGTCGACGGTGACATGCTGTCCGACAAGGGTGTTCGTGATCTGCCCGATGTCCTGCGGGCAGGCGACGTGCTGGTCTTCAACGACACCAAGGTCATCCCCGCGCAGTTGGAAGGCGTGCGGGGCGATGCGCGGATCGGCGCGACACTTCACAAGCGGGAAGGCGCGCGCAGCTGGTGGGCCTTTGTACGCAATGCCAAGCGCCTGAGGATCGGCGAGGTCGTCGATTTTGGCGAAGGAGTGCTCGCCTCGGCGGTGGAACGCGACGAACTTGGCGCGTTCCTCTTGCACTTCCACGGTGACGAGCCGGTCGAGGTGCTTCTGGAACGCGCCGGCAAAATGCCGCTCCCGCCCTATATCGCATCGAAGCGGCCGACCGATGAAGAAGATCGGGCCGACTACCAGACGATGTTCGCGCGTGAGGAGGGTGCGGTCGCTGCACCAACCGCTGCGCTCCACTTCACGCCAGGTTTGCTGGAAGCGCTGGACCGGCAGGGGGTGGCGCGCGAGACGCTGACTTTGCACGTGGGGGCGGGGACCTTCTTGCCCGTGAAGGTTGACGACACGAGCGCGCACAGGATGCATGCCGAATGGGGTCGGATCGACGAAGCGACCGCGGATCGGCTGAATGCGGCGCGGCGATCTGGCAGGCGGCTGATCGCGGTTGGAACCACCAGCCTGCGCTTGCTCGAGAGCGCGGCGGGTGAAGATGGCGTCATCCTTCCGTTCGAAGGCGACACGTCGATCTTCATAACGCCGGGCTATCGCTTCAAGGCCGTGGATGGCCTCATCACGAACTTCCACCTGCCGCGATCAACACTCTTCATGTTGGTTTCCGCGCTCATGGGCCTGGATGTGATGCAGCGCGCTTATTCCCACGCAATCGCCGAGGGTTATCGTTTCTACAGCTACGGCGATGCGAGCTTGCTGCTCCCGGAGACCCGCGCATAGCGTCGGTATGAAGCGTGGCGGCAGCACGAGGGTGGGCACAATAATGGCCCGAACTGGCCGCCTTCCTGCGTTTTGCGGACCGCTTGTGGAAATAAAAAGGCGGCCGCGAAGCCGAAGCCTCGCAGCCGCCCTGTGCCACTTTGCGTGTGGCTTACTGGTAGTCGGCAGTCAGATCGAACTGCGCGGTGTACAGGCCAGGAGCCTGACCCGCGTCGATCGCGAACTCGCCGCCAACGCCGACGCTGAACGCCTTCGTCGCGTCGATCGTGCGGACCCGCGAGTCACTCTGGTCGAGGACCATGCTGGTTACGGTAATGGTGTTCGAACCGCTGGTCAGCACTGCCGGCGGATTGAACGTCAGAGCGACGTCCTGGTCTTCCGTGCCGGCACCCTGGAAGAGGCCGCGGCTATAGGTGAAGTTCGGCACTTCAATAACGCCGCCCGTGACCGTGCGCGAGCCGTCATCCGCATCGATCGCCACACTGCCGGGAAGGGTAACGTCAGCAATGATGGTTCCGAAGTCGAGGTCGCTGGTCTTGGTGAGCGTCAGCGGCAACAGCACAACGCCGCGCGCTTCTGCTTCGGCGGTTGCAGTCGCGGTCGGCGTAACGGCCTGAGCGAACGCCGGCGAGGCGGCCGCGAAAGTGGCGGCGACGGCCGCGAGGCTGAGAGTTAAACGCATCTTGATTCCCCACTGATTACATTCCGAGAAGCGCCAAATGGGGGAGTGATCCGCAAGATACGTTGAATGAGATTGGTTCGCTTTTGATTTACCTTGTTCGTGAAGCGGGCCGATCCGGCAATGCGAACGCGATATATGCAGAGCCCTGCGTGGCCCTGGGGTTGCGCGAATTACTTGTCGCGACCAGCAGATATTGCCGCCCCCCGACCATGTAGGTGATGGGCGTCGAGGTGCCAGCGTAGGGCATCACTTGCTGCCAGAGCAACTTTCCGGACGCGCTGTCGAACGCCCTGAACTTGCGGTCATATATGGTCGCGCCAATGAACAGGACGCCGCCTGCGGTTGCGATCGGGCCACCGTAATTTTCAGATCCGGTGGTCATCCCCTGCGCGGCGAGTTTGGGATATTCGCCGAACGGAACGCGCCAGACATATTCGCCCGAATTGAGGTCGATTGCGCTTAGCGTGCCCCACGGCGGCGCGACGGCGGGGTAGCCTTCGGCATCGAGCCATTTACGATATCCGGTGAATCGGAACCGGCTGCGCTCACCTTCGGTCGACGCAAGTTCGACCTTGTCGCTGTGGTCGCCAGCGAGGAATCCAAGCAGCGCCTGCATCGCCTCGCTCTTGAGTTGCGGGAAGCCGGGCATCCGGCCGCGTCCGTTGTGAACGACGCGCTCGATGTCCGCCCGTTTCATCCTTGCGCCGACATTCACCAGGCTCGGAAACTGGGGCGGAGACCCTTGCTTCTTGTCGCCGTGGCAGCCCGAACACTGGTCCTGATAGATGCGTTCGCCCGCGCTTGCGCTTGCCTCATGCTCGGAAAGTGCGCCGAGCCACGCCAGGTCATTGCTGTTGACGTAGAGTATGGCTTTGCCGCCCGAGCGGTCGACCGCAGGGCCGCCCCATTCCGCGCCACCGTCATAGCCGGGCATGACAATGGTGTCCTTGCCGACGGTGAATGGAAGGAATGGGCCGCCGGAGCGCATCTTCCGGAACTGTTCGAGGGCCGCGGCATGCGCTTCGGGCGTTCGGTTGGTCAGCATGTTCTCGGTCAGCCACTGGCGCGCGAACGGCGCGGGCTTCAACGCGTGCGGCTGCGTGGGTGAGGTGACTTCGCCGGGGACATCCGAGCCCTGAACGGCGCGCTCCGCAATGTCGAACAAAGGCTTGCCGGTTTCCTGCTCGAACAGAAAGACAAAGCCCTGCTTGGACGTTTGCGCAACCGCGTCTACGCGCCTGCCGTTCCGGACAACCGTCACCAGGACCGGCGCTGACGGGAAATCCCTATCCCAGATGTCGTGATGGACGCCCTGGAAGTGCCACAGCCTGCGCCCGGTACGAACATCAAGGGCAACGAGCGAGTCTGCGTATAGATTGTCGCCCGGACGATCGCCGCCGTAGAAATCGTCGACCGCCGAACCTGTCGGAACGAACAGGATGCCCTTCGATCGGCTGGCCACCATGCCCGGCCAATTGTTCGCAGCGCCCGCGGTTTTCCAGGCGTCCGGGGGCCAGGTCTCATGTCCGGCCTCACCCGGACGCGGAATCAGGTTGAAGGTCCAGCGAACCTGCCCCGTACGAACGTCATAGGCGCGCACGGCTCCCGGCGCCGCAGGTGCGTTCTCGGACGTGCGGAAACCGACGACGATCATGTCTTCGAAGATCGTGCCGGGACTGGTCAGGAACGCCGACAGCCCGGCAGGATCGCGCCCAAGTCCCGCACGAAGGTCGATGCGCCCGTCACTGCCGAAGCTTGCGACCGGTTGGCCGGTGCGTGCATCCAGGCAGACGAGATAGGTCCCGTTGCTCGTGAAGATCCGGGGTCGACCGTCGCCCTCCCAATACGACAGTCCGCGCACCGGCTGTTCGGCAGTCTCCGGTGCGTCCCAGCTCCAGACGCGCGCGCCGCTTGTAGGATCGAGTGCGACGACATCCTGCTGCGGTGTGACGACGTAGACCAGCCCGTTCACCATGAGCGGTGAGGTCTGTACGCCACCCGGTCCGGTGTCGAAGCGCCATGCTTCGCGCAGCTCGCTGACGTTGCTGCGGTTGATCTGCGTCAGTGGCGAGAAATGGTCGCCGTCCGAATTGCCGCCGTAGATCGGCCAATCGGCGCTTTCCGGCGGGCTGAGCGCAGCGTGGCTGCACGCGGCGATCGCAAACACGGCTCCGGCTGCTGCGAGCAGATTTGAAGCACACCTGTTCCACTGATTCTGCACTGGTTCGGTCCCGCTCACGCACACTCTCCCGCTCACATCTGTATCGCGGACGGCGCCGGTCGCAAGGACCGGGACTTGAGTTTTGACCCTCCGCCGTCAAAGGCAACAGCAGTATCCGGGGAGTTAAACATGTTCGTTGCCGCACTGGCCTTGGCAGTTGCCGCGCCGCCGCCTGAAAAGCTGAGCGTTGAGCAGGAGGCGGCGATCGCTGCCGATCCTGCCTTCAAGCGGCAGCGCTTGCGGCTGGTAGACGTTCCTGTCCCCACCGGCCCGGGCTTCTCCCTGTTCAACGGCCGCGATCTCGACGATTGGGAGACCTGGCTGGGCTATCCGGATCCGTCCGTCACCTACCAAAAGCCGCCGGTGAAGCCGATCGGCGCCAATCAGGGCAAGGGCACCATCTTCAAGGTGGTAGAGGCCGATGGTGCCCCTGCGATCTTTGTCGACGGCACAACCTGGGGCAGCATCGTTCACAAGAAGGTGGTCAGCAATTACCACCTCCGCCTGCAATATCGCTGGACCGGCAAACGGCACGCCCCGCGGCTGGAGCAGCCAGAGAACAACGGCCTGCTCTATCACTCCGGCGGACCGCACGGCGCCGTTTGGGGCACGTGGATGCGCTCCGTGGAGTTCGAGATCATGAAGGGTTCAACCGGAATGGTCGTGCCGGTTGGCGACGACGTTCGGGTGACGACCGAGGTCGGCAAGGACCCCAACATCATCTATCCGCGCCGGCGGTTCATGATTGGCGGCAAGAAGATCGACGTCCGCCAGCCCGCTTGGAACGTGGAGAATGCGCAGGACTTTGAATATCCTGTCGGGCTCTGGAACACGCTCGACCTCTATGTGGTCGGTGACCGCTCCGTGCACGTAGTCAATGACCACCCGGTGATGGTGCTAAGTGGCCTGTCGGTGCTGGACAGCGCGGGCAAGAAGCAGCCACTGACCGAGGGCCGGATCCAGTTCCAGTCGGAAGGCGCAGAAACGTTATTCCGCAATATCACGGTCGAACCGATCAGCAGCCTCCCGAAGGTCGAGATCTACGGAGCTGCGAAATAGCTCCACAGCAGCTTGGCCGTCAGTCCAAGCGAAAGCAGGACCAGCATGGGCCGGATCAGCTTGGCTCCGAAGCGCATTGCACTGTGCGAGCCAAGCCACCCTCCGGCCATTGCTCCGATGGCCATGCAGAATCCCAGCAGCCAGAGAATCTTCCCGCCGATCGCGAAGAAGATCACGCTCGCGACATTGCTGGTCAGGTTGAGCAGCTTGGTCAGCGCCGTTGCGCGCGTCAGCCCGAAGCCGCGCAGGCCGACCAGGGTCGAACTGAAAAAGCTACCTGTGCCGGGGCCGAAGAAGCCATCGTAGAACCCGATTGCCCCGGCGATCGGCAGATAGCCATTGTGGCTCACCCGATGATGAGCGTCCTCGTCGGTCATGCGGGGACTCAGCAGCACGTATAGCGAGACCGCCATCAGCAGGATCGGAATGATCAGGCCCATGCTCTTGCTGCCGACGGCCTGCACCAGGATGACGCCGGCACATGCGCCGAGGAATACGACGAGCACGGTCGAGCGGTGCTTATGCCACTCGATCAGTCCTTTCCGAGCGAAGTTGAAGCAGGCAACCGAGGTGCCGCACATGGACTGCAGCTTGTTGGTTCCAAGCGCGTGGATCGGAGGAACGCCAGCGAACAGCAGCGCCGGGACCATGATGAGCCCGCCGCCGCCGGCGATTGCATCGATGAAACCGGTGCAGAATGCGACTGCGGTGAGGACTGGGTAAAGGATCGGATCGATCATCGGTCGCGCCTAGCCGCTCGTGGCGCGAACGGGTAGGGGGCGCGCGTGACACGTTTCTCCTTCAACATCGCCGCGACCGACGGTACCGCGCGGACGGGCGCCATCACCATGCACCGCGGCGAGATCCGCACGCCTGCGTTCATGCCCGTGGGCACCGCCGCCACGGTGAAGGCGATGCGGCCGGAAGAAGTCCGCGCGTCGGGCGCGGACATCATCCTTGGCAACACATACCACCTGATGCTGAGGCCGGGAGCGGAGCGGGTCGCAAGGCTCGGTGGATTGCACAAGTTTATGGGTTGGGGCCGACCGATCCTAACGGACAGCGGCGGGTACCAGGTCATGAGCCTGAGCGAACTGACCAAGGTCACCGAGGAAGGCGTGTCCTTCAAAAGTCACCTCGATGGGTCGAAACACATGCTGTCGCCGGAACGGTCGGTGGAGATCCAGCGGTTGCTTGGATCCGACGTCGTCATGCAGTTCGACCAGTTGGTGCCGACGACTTCGTCGCGGGAAGATCAGGTTGCCGCGATGGAACGTTCCATCCGGTGGGGAAGGCGGTCGCGAGATGCGTTCGATGGCGGCAGTGCCCATGCGGAAAGGGCCGCCTTGTTCGGAATCCAGCAAGGTGCGCTGGACGAGGGACTGCGCAAGGCGTCGGCCGATGGGCTGATCGACATCGGCTTCGATGGATATGCGGTGGGAGGGCTTGCCGTCGGCGAGGGGCAGGAGGCGATGTTCGCGTGCCTCGACTTCGCGCCGGGACAGCTGCCCGTCGAAAAGCCGCGCTACCTGATGGGCGTCGGAAAGCCGGACGATATTGTGGGCGCCGTCGTGCGGGGCATCGACATGTTCGACTGCGTGCTTCCCACTCGCTCCGGCCGGACTGGGCAGGCGTTTACCGCCGATGGGCCGCTGAACCTGCGCAACGCCCGGTTCGCCGAGGACCGGGAGCCGATCGAACCGGGCTGCCCTTGCCCGGCATGCACCGGGTTCGAGCGCGCCTACGTCCATCACCTCGTGAAGTCCGGCGAGATCATGGGCGCCATGTTGATGACGCAGCACAACCTCTGGTTCTATCAGCGGCTGATGCAGGGCCTTCGCGACGCCATCGCCGAGCAGCGCCTGTCCGCCTTCGCAAGCGCATTCACCCAACGTTATCGGGCGTAGGCGGAGCCTTAGGCCGTCGCCGGCTGCAACT
>JBJMUK010000106.1:0-17063 GCA_045811225.1 Sphingomicrobium sp.
GGCTGAAGCGGCTCAGATTATCGTCGCTGGACAGCATCGAGATCGACGATGCGTTGCACGAACTCATCGCGGGCGAACCGCGACTGATGCCCCACTTCCACCTGTCCCTTCAGGCGGGTGACGACATGGTGCTCAAGCGGATGAAGCGCCGCCACCTGCGGGCAGAGGCAGTGCGCACAATCGAGCGCATCAAGGCAACGCGCCCCGACGCAACCATCGGGGCGGACCTGATCGCTGGGTTTCCCACCGAAACTGAAGAGATGGCACTGAACAGTCTGAAACTGCTGGATGACTGCGACATTGTCGCTGCACACATCTTCCCGTTCTCCGCCCGACCCAATACTCCAGCCGCGCGGATGCCCCAGGTCGAAAGGGAGATCGTGAAAGCTCGCGCAGCCCGCCTAAGGGAGGCGGCAGCGCAGCGTCGATCGAAGTGGCTGCGGAGCCTGGTCGGCACTACCCAGCCGCTGATGATTGAGAACAAAGCTAAAGGACATACGGACAATTTCGCTCCGGTCCGCGTCGAAGGAAGCAGTCGCGCTCAGACCGGACCTGCCCGGATCGTCACTGAGAACGACGGCGAGCTGATCGGAGCCTGGGCGTGAGCTGGCTCGATCGGCTTCGCGGCGGCTTCACCAAGACCGCTGAAAAGGTTGCCGACAACCTGAGCGGACTGACGAGCAAGGCGGCGCTCGACACCTCTACGCTCGACGATATCGAAGAGGCGCTGATCGCGTCAGACCTGGGGCCTGAAGCATCCAGACGCATTCGCGAGGCGATCGCCGCCCGCCGCTACGAGCAACTCGACGAGCGCGGACTCCGCACCATTCTGGCCGAAGAGATTGAAAAGATCCTAGCGCCGGTCGCTAAGCCGCTGGAAGTGTGGGGATTTCCCAGGCCGCACGTCATCCTTGTGATCGGCGTCAACGGCTCCGGCAAGACGACGACGATCGGCAAGCTCGGGGCCTGGCTGAAAGAGCAGGACTATGGCGTGCTGCTTGCCGCCGGTGACACGTTTCGGGCGGCCGCGATCGAGCAGCTTAAGATTTGGGGCGATCGCATCGGCGCGCCCGTCATCGCCGGCAAGGAAGGTGGCGATGCCGCGGGAATCGTCTTCGACGGCGTGAAGCAGGCCACCGCCACCGGCATCGACGTCCTTGTCGTGGACACGGCCGGGCGCCTCCAGAACAAGACCCACCTCATGGAGGAGCTTTCCAAGGTGCGTCGTGTCCTCGGCCGACTGAATCCAGAGGCTCCTCATGATGTCCTGCTGGTGCTCGACGCCACGACGGGCCAGAACGGTCTGGCGCAGATCGAAGTGTTCAGGGAACTGGCAGGGGTGACGGGGCTGATCATGACCAAGCTGGACGGGACGGCCCGCGGCGGGATCATGGTGGCCGCGGCGGAGAAGTTCGGGCTTCCCATCTATGCCATCGGCGTCGGCGAAGGCGTCGACGATCTTCGCCCGTTCGATCCGCGTGCGGTTGCTCGGGCTATTGCGGGGCTTTCCGCAGAATGAGCACGAAGCAGGAACCAGCCGGCGCCTCCCGCCTGCTCATCGATCTTGGCCCGCTGGTGGTCTTCTTCGCTGCGAACTACCTGGCGCCGGTGCCCGGCCCGATGAAGGTATTCGTCGCAACTGGCGCGTTCATGGCCGCGATGCTCGCGGCGATGCTCTATTCGCAGATCCGCTTCAGGACGATCTCACCGCTGCTGTGGTTCTCCGGTCTGATGGTGGTCATTCTGGGGGGGCTGACGATCTGGCTCCACAATGAGAACTTCATCAAGATGAAGCCGACCATCTATTATCTGTTCGTGGCGACCCTTCTCGCCTTCGGCTTGTTCACGGGGCGGCCGCTGCTGAAAAGCGTTCTTGGCAGCACTTACCCGGGCCTCGATGAGGCGGGCTGGACCAAGCTGACACGCAACTGGGCCGTATTCTTCGTGCTGATGGCCGTGATCAACGAAAGCGTCTGGCGGAACAGCAGCACGCAATTCTGGATCGGCTTCAAAATCTGGGGTGCGATCCCCCTCACGTTCCTGTTCGCATTGGCGAATGTGCCGATGCTGCTGAAGCATGGATTGAACGCGGACGCTGCCAAGCCCGCCGAACCGGGGCCCATCGAATGAGCGACCCGATCCTGTCCATTCGGGGGCTGCGGAAGGCCTACAAGAGCGGGACGGAGGCGCTGAAGAGCGTCGATCTGGACATCAAGCGCGGCGAGATATTCGCGCTGCTCGGGCCCAATGGCGCCGGCAAGACTACCATGATCAGCATCATCTGCGGGATCGTCACGCCGACCGCCGGCGAAGTGCTGGTCGACGGCAAGAATTGGCAAAAGCATTATCGCGAGGCGCGGACCCGCATCGGCCTAGTGCCGCAAGAATTGACGATGGATGTGTTCGAGCCGCTGATGAGCACAGTAAGCTTCAGTCGCGAGCTTTTCGGCCGCCGCCCCGACCCTGCGCGCATCGAGCAGATCCTTCGTGACCTGTCGCTTTGGGAGAAGCGCAAGACCATCCTCAAGGAGCTGACTGGCGGAATGAAGCGCCGGGTGATGATCGCCAAGGCCCTTGCCCACGACCCGGACATTCTATTCCTGGACGAGCCCACGGCCGGCGTCGACGTCGAGCTGCGCCGCGACATGTGGAACATGGTCCGCCGGCTCCGTGAGAACGGCACCACGATCATCCTGACGACCCATTACATCGAAGAGGCCGAGGAAATGGCCGACCGCGTTGGGGTCATCAATCGGGGTGAGCTGATCCTGGTTGAAGAGAAGAACGAGCTGATGAAGAAGCTCGGCCGCAAGGTGCTGCACTTGCAGCTATCGGAGACGCTGGCCTCCATTCCACTGGCTCTGTCGGACTGGAACCTTCAGCTGAGCGAGGACGGCTCGACGCTCACCTATGAGTTCGACGCGAAGGCGGACCGGACCGGCGTTCCATCTTTGCTCGCGGCGATGCGGGATGCGGGTGTCGGCTTCAAGGACCTCGATACCCGCCAGTCGAGCCTTCAGGACATTTTCGTCGGGTTAATCCATCAGAAAACGGAGGCGGCATGAACTGGCACGGGATCTTCGCCATCTACCGGTTCGAGATGCACCGCTTCCGGCGCACCTTATGGACCGGGCTTGCCGTGCCGGTGATCACGACGTCCCTCTATTTCATCGTGTTCGGTGCGGCGATCGGATCGCGAATGAGCGAGATCAACGGCATCAACTACGGCAGCTTCATCGTGCCGGGCCTAATGATGCTGTCGCTGTTCAACGAGAGCATCTTCAACGCCTCCTTCGGTATTCACATGCCGCGTTTCACCGGCACGATTTACGAGATCCTGTCTGCGCCGCTGGCCCCTGCCGAGATCGTTCTCGGCTACGTCGGCGCTGCCGCAAGCAAGGCGATGATCGTGGCGCTAGTCATCCTCGCAACGGCGAACCTGTTCGTGCCCGTTCATATCGAGCACCCTGGATACATGCTGCTCTACCTGATCCTGGTAGCCGCCACCTTCTGTCTGTTCGGCTTCATGGTAGGCATCTGGGCCAAAGGCTTCGAACAGCTGCAGATCATACCGCTGCTGATCGTCACTCCCCTCACCTTCCTCGGCGGCGCGTTCTATTCAACGCAGATGTTGGCGGAGCCGTGGCGCACCGTCACCCTGTTCAATCCCGTCGTCTATCTGATCAACGGATTCCGCTGGGCCTTCTTCGGTCAGGCGGACGTTCCCGTTGGCATCAGCCTCGGGGCTACGTTCGGCTTCTTCCTGCTGTGCCTCTTCGGCGTTCGCTGGATCTTCCAGACGGGCTACCGCCTCAAGCAGTAGCTTCCGCCGACGCGGACGATCCTTCCTGGTCAGCGCGGCGCTCGCCGGCACCGTCGAGATTCTGCGCCACGAAGTCCCAGTTCACGATGTTGGCGAGGATGGAGCTCGCGAAGCGCGGCCGCTCGTTGCGGTAATCGATGTAGTAAGCGTGCTCCCACACGTCGAGCGTGAAGAGCGGCTGCATCCCGTCGTAAACCAGCGGCGTATCGGCATCGTGGAGCGAAGTGATCTTCAGGCTGTCCCGATCGAGCACGAGCCACGCCCACCCGTTTGAGAAGTGATTGACCGCTTCTTCCTGCAACTTCTGGAGCATTGGCTCCACGCCACCAAAGCCATCCTCAATCAGTTGGTTCAGCCGTCCGGTGGGCTTCTGCCCCTGCGCGGGCGACAGGCACTGCCAGTAGAAGCTGTGATTCCAGATCTGCGCGCTGTTATTGAATAGCTTGGCATTGCCGTTCTGCCGTGCGTGCCGGACCACCTGGGACAAGGCCGCGCCACTCAATTGCTGTTCGGCCCCAATCAGCTCGTTGGTCTTGTTGACATAGGCCCGGTGATGCTTGCCGTGATGAAACTCCAGCGTTTCCGCGGACATGTACGGCGCAAGCGCATCTTTCGCGTAAGGAAGTTCAGGCAGCTCGAAAGCCATGGGTCGTCAGCTCCTGCTTTGATTGGGACGCGCGGGGAACGACCGGCGGGCGCAATCGCTCCGCGCTTCACCGCAACGCTTGCCGAAAACGTCGGCAGCGGCTTAAAGCGAGATCGTTTCGCAGGCCAAACAGGGGGTAACGGTCATGGGCAAGATACTCGAAAATCTCCATCTCACTTTGGGCATCGGACTGGTGCTCGCGATTGCCATGATGATGGGCTTCCATGCCGATGCGCTGAACGCACCGGTCGTGTTCCGCTGGTTGCACGTCTTTTTCGGGATCACGTGGATCGGCCTGCTTTATTACTTCAACTTCGTGCAGATCCCGACCATGCCGGCGGTGCCCGCCGAGCTGAAGCCGGGAGTGTCGAAATATATCGCGCCAAAAGCCTTGTTTTTCTTCCGCTGGGGCGCCGCCTTCACGGTTCTGACCGGTCTGATCCTGGCTTGGCTGAATGGATACATCCACGAGGCCTTCGGCTTCCAGGAAGGCTTCCGAGTGATCGGCACCGGCATGTGGCTGGCATTGATTATGGCCGCCAACGTGTGGTTCGTAATCTGGCCGAACCAGAAGCGCGCCCTCGGCCTAGTGGAAGCCGACGACGCGTCGAAGGCCAAGTCTGCCCGGGTCGCGATGCTGGCGTCGAGGACCAACACCTTGCTGTCGATCCCAATGCTCTACGCCATGGCCAGCTATCAGACGCTTCCCGCCTGAATTCAGGCGACGGCTTCTCCGTCCAGAAGCTTGTGGCGCTTAAGCGCATGGCGGAGCTGGTCATAGCTAAGGCCTAGCGCCGTTGCAGTGGCGCGCTGGTTGAAGCGGTTCTTCGCCAGCGCGTCCTGAAGCAGGGCCCGCTCGTAATTAGCCACGGCAGTTCGGAAATCCGCAGTTGATCCTGGCAGATCCGGAACCGACGGTGCCGTTACGGCGCTTGCCTCGGCAGTAGCGCCCTGGAGCTGCGGCAGCAGCCCGCTTGGTTCAACCGGCGCCCACGGCGAAGTGAAGGGATCGAACTGAATCTCGTCGATCTCCCTTTCCGGATGCTCCGCACGGTAGACAGCGCGTTCGACCACGTTGCGAAGCTCGCGGACATTACCCGGCCATTGATAGGCCTCGAGCTGCGCCATCGCGCGGGAGGAGAAGCCAGGCCAGTTCGGCCATTCCAGCTCCACCGCCATCCGGCGACCGAAATGCTCGGCGAGCAACGGAATGTCGCCGATGCGCGCCCGTAGCGGCGGCAGGGTCACCACCTCGAATGACAGGCGGTCGAGCAGATCAGCGCGGAAGCGGTCCTGGTTCACCAGCTTCGGAAGACTCTCGTTCGTCGCCGCAACGATGCGGACGTCGACCTGCACCGGCTTGGACGCGCCGATGCGCGTGATCTCGCCATATTCGACCGCCCGTAGCAGCCGATCCTGCGCCGGCGAGGACAATGTCGCGAGCTCGTCCAGGAACAGGGTGCCCCCATCGGCTTCCTCGAAGCGCCCATGCCGCGTCTTCGCGGCGCCTGTGAAACTGCCTGCTTCATGGCCGAACAGCTCGGCCTCGATCAGGTTTTCGGGAAGTGCCGCGCAATTCATCGTGACCAACGGACCCGACCACCGCGAGGACAAGTGGTGAAGGCGCTCGGCGATCAGCTCCTTGCCGGTCCCGCGCTCGCCGATCACAAGTACGGGGCGATTGAGGGGCGCTGCACGGCTCGCCCGCTCGACTGCATCGAGAAAGGCCAAGCTCTGCCCGACGAATTGAGTGACCCGCTCCACGCACCGACTCTTGGTGGCAAATCCCATGGGTTGGCAAGATGTTTCATACTTGTGACACCCGGGTTTCAGCCACTTTTTCGGGTTTTCCGGGCGGAGCGCCAAAGTGGCACGGCTCTTGAATAGGTTAAGTGCGAAAAAGCTGAATCTCTCGGTTTGGAGGCGAAATGAGCATCTTTTCCCGTACTCGGGATATTTTCGCGGCGAACATGACGGAACTGCTCGACCGTTCCGAAGACCCCGCGCGGATGATCCGAATGATCATCCTCGAAATGGAAGAAACGCTGGTGGAGGTGCGCGCAAGCGCCGCTCGCCTGATCGCGGACCGCAAGGAAATGCAGCGGCAGATGTCGCGGCTTGCCGAACTTCAGGCCAGCTGGACTGAAAAGGCGGAACTCGCCTTGTCGAAGGATCGCGAGGACCTTGCCAAGGCTGCACTTCTTGAAAGGCAAAAGGCGGCCGACATGGCCCAGGGATTGGAGGCCGAGCAGGCTTCGATCGACGATACGCTGAAAGGCTATGAGGCCGATATCGCGAAACTTCAGGGCAAGCTGCGTGAAGCACGTAACCGTCAGAACGCCATCTCGGCGCGGTTCGAAAGCGCCGTTACCCGCGCCAAGGCACGCGAACTCATGAACGGAAGCCGGACCGAAGACGCCTTCAGCCGCTTCGAAATCCTCGAACGCCGTGCCGACTTCGCCGAAGGGCGCGCCGACGCGCTGGGAATGTCAGGGCCAAAGAGCCTTGAGGAAGAAATCGCCGAGCTGAGGGCCGAGGAATCGGTCGACGCCGAGCTTCAAGCAATGAAGGCCGCGCTCGCGGCCAAGGGGAAGTAACAAATGGATGGTCCTGAAGTCATTATTCCGATCCTGGCGATCGCAACCCTGTTCCTGGGCCTGCCCTGGCTGGTGTTCCACTACATCACCAAGTGGAAGCAGTCCGCCACGCTGACGAAGGGCGACGAGAAGCTGCTCGACGATCTCTACGAAGCTGCGCGGCGGCTGGACGATCGCGTTTGCACCATCGAGCGCATCATGACTGCCGAGAACCCGAACTGGCGCCAGAGCTGCCTTCCGGGCCGCGGCGACACCACAAGCCTTCTCGCCAACGGAGAGTAGAATGGCGAACGACATCTTCAATCGCCCGACCGAACAGCCGCCCAGTCGCACCCGCTTCTACCGCGACAAGCGCGAGGGCAAGATCCTCGGGGTCTGCGCCGGCATCGCCGATTACACCGGCTTCGACGTGAACCTCATCCGGGTTTGCCTTTTGGGTGCGATCTTCATGAGCGGCGGGTCGATCATTCCCTTCTATTTCATCGCTGGCTTCATCACGCCGGACAAGCCCAGCGAGTTCGCGTCGGTCGACGCGGAACATCAGCAGTTCTGGCAGAATGTTCGCCGCTCGCCGACCCGCACCGCACGTGAGATCCGGCTTCGGATGAAAGACATCGATCGCCGGCTCGCCGACATCGAAAGCTACGTCACGACCGAAAACCGCACGCTTGCTCGTGAGATCGAGCAGCTGCGCTAGACCAGTCCGAGAAAGGGGAAAATCATGGATCCTGCTGTAATGCAGATTCTCAGCTTCGTAGGAACGATGCTTCCGTTCATCGCCCTCATTGTTGCACTGGGGGTTGGCGGCTCGCTTCTCTCGACCTGGCTAAAGATCAAGAACGGGTACCCGCTCCAGAACAGCTGGGGCTTCCCCATCCATCCGAAAACCGACGCGGAATCGGCCGAGCGGATCAAGTTGCTGACGGGTGAAAATGCCCAGCTTCGGGCGGAAATCGGATCCGTGAAGGACCGGCTCGAAACGCTGGAACGGATCATCACCGACAAGCCGACGCAACTTGCCCATGAAATTGATTCACTCAGGATCAGCAAGGGAGGAAATGCATGATGGGGCCCGGTGAAACTCTGTCGATCCTGATCGCGGTCATCCTTCCAACCCTGTTCCTGACCTACGTCTTTCGGCGCTGGTTCAGCTACAAGGAGAAGCAGCTGGAAGTGCAAGCCAGGGTCACGGCCGAGCGCGCCGCAGAATATGCAGTCTCCAACACCGAGTTGGAGCAGCGCGTGCGGGTGCTGGAACAGATCGTCACCGATCGAGGTGTCGAGACGGCCGCGCAGATCGAGGCGCTGCGCGCTCCGCGACTGTCTTCAACTCAGCGCACCGACGCCTGATCACCGCCTGAAGGGGGCACGACAATGTTCGCTCATCCCGAGACCTGGATCTGGGTTCTCATTCCACTCGCCGCCATTGGCCTTGCACCGTTCAAGATGTGGCTGAAGGTAAAGGAGAAGCAGATCGAGGCGCAGACCAGCCTGACCGCCGAGAAGAGCGCGCAATATGCCGCGCACGTCGAGCGGATCGAAGCACGGCTGCGGGTCCTCGAGCAGATCGCCACTGACCGCGGCGCCGAGACGGCCGCGCAAATCGAAGCCCTGCGTGATCACAAGCGCATTCCGACTGGAGATCCTTTCTAATGAATCCGTTTGAGATGGTGGTCCTGATTGTGGCCATCGTGATGATCGCCTCGGTGCTGAAGTCGCGCGGCCAGGGCCGTGTGCGCTACGATCGACAGCCCGAGAACCCAGCCGAGAACCAGCGGCTGCGGCAGGAAGTGCAGGAGCTGAAGGACCGCATCAAGGTGCTGGAGCGGATCACGGTCGACAAGGAAAACACGCTGGCCCGCCAGATCGACGAATTACGCGACCGCTAGAAGGCGAGAGCGGGCAATGCTAGGCGCGCGCGGATGCTGCCGCCCCTTTCCGACATCCTTGACGAATATGAGCTGCTTGACGGCGAAGACCGCTATCGACTGCTGATTGACCTCGGCCGCAAGCTGGAGCCGATGCCTGACGCTTTGAAAACGGATGCTACAAAGGTCCGCGGCTGCTCGGCGTCGGTCTGGGTTTACCCTACCAGCCACGATGGTCGCCTGCATTTCCTAGCCGATAGCAATGCGGCAATCACCAAGGGCATCGTCGCCTTGGTGCTGTCCGCAGTGCAGGATCGCCCCGCGAGCGAGATCGCGGCAATGGACGTGGCAGGTGCGCTGGCACCGTTCGACCTGTCCCGCCAGCTCAGTGCCAATCGAACTCAGGGCGTCCCAAGCATGATTGCGCTGGTTCAGGATACCGCAGGCCGTTTGGCAGGCTAGGCTAGCTTCTGCTCCTTGCGCTCTTCAGCAGCGCGGAGAACCTCATAGGCGGCCTGAACTTGCTGGAAGCGCTTCGCGGCTTCCACATCCCCCTGCTTCAGATCCGGATGATTTTCCTTCGCAAGCCTCCGGTATGCCGACTTGATGGCGTTGAAGTCGGCATCGGTTTCCAGCTCAAGTGTTTCGAGCGCCCGCATCTCGTCACGAGTGCGCGTGCCGTCCCCGGGCCCGCCCCACTGCCAATGGGCGGACTGACGGAACCCGTTGTTGCCGCGCTCCTCGTCGGCTGCCCGTTTCGCCGCCTCTTCGGGGTCGAGACCAGCGAAGTAGTTCCAGTTCTTGTTATACTCGGCGGCGTGGGCTTCGCAGAAGTACCAACGTTCCGGGCTGTTCGGCGCCTTGGGTGCGGGCCGGTCGCCCGGCTCGTTGCAGCCTTCGCGGTCGCAGAGGCGGATCTTGGCCGCTGCGCTGGACTTGCTTCCATACGGCCGCCACCGCGGAAAGCCCCAGTCGTCAGATCGTCCGTATCGCGCCATCACTGCCCAGTTAGTCGCCCGTGCCGCGCAATGCGAGGGCAGGAAGAAAGTTTGCCAGAGGGCCTATAAGCCGGGTTCTGTCCAGCGCATTTCTGCGCCTGTGCGACCATTCCTCTAGGAGGCAGGTCGCCCTGCCCCTCAAGCAATCAACCCGGGCGACGAGCCGGAACAGGCCCATGTGTCGCCCCTATTCGATCTTGCACCCGGTGGGGTTTACCGTGCCGCTCCTGTTGCCAGCAGCGCGGTGCGCTCTTGCCGCACCCTTTCGCCCTTACCCGCTCGAAAACAGGCGGTCTGCTTTCTGTGGCACTGTCCCTGAGAAGGCGAGCCTTCCCGCCGGGCGTTACCCGGCACCGTTGTTCCGTGGAGCCCGGACTTTCCTCGCCGGAGCGAACTCCGCCGCGGCCGCCCGGCCCTCTGGCAGCGCCCACATAGTGGAAGAGCCCGCGAAATTCGAGTCAGCCAAGGTCGCCGCGAAGGCACCTCACAAGCGAGAAGCTGGATCAACAGAAATATCGCATATATTTCAGGTACTTAACCAAGGTAAGCAAATCGTGGACCGGACCGATGTATCGCCGATGGCTTACGGGGGTGAGCCAAGTGAAATACCGCGCATATTGCTTCGACGGAGCAAACAGGGTCTGGGTTGCCGAATGGTTCGAGGCCAGCAGCGATGAGCAAGCGGTCGCGATCGCCAGGGAGAAACACGCCGGCATCAGGTGCGAACTGTGGGAAGGCCGACGGTGCGTCGCCGCCCTCGATGATCGGCCGGGAGCTAGGCCGACCGTATCATTCGCAGACGAGCCGTTTCGTATCTCCGTGGGGGCCTCCGCCCGGCCGGAGTAGCGCGCAACGCTTGTGCTGGAGCTCAGCGGGCTACGCCGCTGGTCCAATCCTCATACGCTTGCTTCTGTTCGATGGCCTTCCGGGTCACGGTGCCTGCGGGCCCAGCCCGTTGCAGCTGCTGGATGTCGCTCTCAGCGAGCGGAACGTCGAACTGAACGCCGCAGACGCCGCCTTCCACCCATTTGACCAACGCAAAGGCGCGCAGCGGCCCGAGCACGAGTACGAACTCTTCGTCCACCTTGGGCAAGCTGACGCCTTCGATCCGCGCACCGCTGCAGGAGATTTCCAGGACGAAGACCTGCTCAGATCGGGTTACCGTCATCAGCAAGGCCGCAGTTCCGGAAGCCGCCCTGCAATCAGCGCGCCGTCCACCACCTGAACTTCTACCAAAATTCGACATTTCCGGACCCATCAGATGAATCCCCGCCTGCTTGGTCATTAAGTTCGATGTGCCTAACGGCGGGACAAGATACGAGGTTAACTTCCACCCAAAAGGGAGGAAGTCTCCTAACCTGGATCAGCTTTTGAGGTGTGGGCGGGTCCGGATGCGAGAGTTAACAACACATCGAACGCGGGAATGCCCGCGGCTAAGCGCGTTCGGGTAAATGGACGTCCGGGGCAGTCAACATGGCCGCCCCGGACTGCCATTTCAGTCGCCGCTGTACTCGTCGCGCGACCCGTCAAATCCGCCCTCGTAGAAGACGATCTGGTAGGTGTCGTCGCTGACTTCCTCGCACCGCGTAGTCGTTAGGCTGGCCTTGTTGAAGGCCGAACCGGACAGGTCCTGATAACCTGTCCCACGCGTGCTCGGATTCTTCCGCTGTTCGTTTCTGATGTGCGCGAGCGCGGAGTTGCACTCGTCGTAGCTACTGAATGTGCCGTAGTCGGCGAGAACAATGCCACCTTCCTCCTGTGCGAAGGCAGGTGAGACGACTGTGAAAGCTACAGCGGCAGCAAGGATCTTTTTCATGGTCAAGGCTCCAATCCGGGGAAGCACCTCAACGAATGACCCGGAAAGGAGTGGCTCGCGGTAGCCGAAAATAGGCACATGTGGGCCTTTCGTAACGCGGCAACAGGCGGACGCGTCCGCAGTCGTCCGCCCAGGCTTGGTGCCGGCGCCACAACGGGGCCAAGCTGTCGGCAGCTTGGCCCCGTCATGTCAGGTTTGCCGTTCAGATCAGGATATCGTGGTGACCATGCGTCGCCTCGAAACCAAGCACCTGGACTGCGTCGGGATTGATTGCTGCGAACGAATTCATCGACGCCTCGAAGTCTCCGTCATTATCCCCGTCTATGTCGACGACGAAGTTAGCGGTGACAGGGTCATTGTCTCCATCCGTCAGAGCGACCGTGAAGCCGAGTTGGACGTCATCCGGCAGGAGCAGGATCTGGATGTCTCCAAGGCCGATCTTGGTCGCCGGCCCGCTCATCTTGGTAACGGTGATTGATGAGAGAGCGCCATAATTGGCCGGATCCACGGTCAAGGCCCCGTTCTTGCCAACAAACTCGCCACCGGCAGGTCCATTGATGACGGTGACACCATCGGCGAGGACGGCTGACCAGGCGTAGAAGCCACCTTGGGCGGACTTGGTGCCGATGACGAGGCCCTCGAAGGTAAGGGGGCCTCCATTCTCGTCGTAATACGTCAGAGTCAGGGATTCGCCGCCGTCGAGGTTGCCGTTGTCGACACCCACGAACCCGTGGCTTTCGTTCACGAACCCGCCGCCGACTGTGCTGTCAGCAGTGATCCGAACGAAGTCCGTTGATGACGTCGCACCGACCTCGATGCTGTTCGTATCCGGCGCCCCGGCCTTGATTTCCTTGGTGTTCAGCGAGTCCGAGGAACTCGGAAGCGTGCCAATCATCTGGAAATCGTAACTTCCGTCCGGGTTGATCTCCAACGTGTACAGCTCGTCGCCATCATAGAAGCCCTTGATCTCATCCGTGCCAGCGGTGCCGCTGCCATCGACGTCGAAATAAGACCAGGTGAAGAGGCCCGTCGCGTCGGCCGGCCCGACAATGCTGAAGGACTTTTGACCGTCATTACCTGGCGTAAGGACGAACGCGCTCGAATCGTGGCCTGGCGCACCGCCCATATTCTTGACTTCAAGATCATTGGGCGCATTGGGATCGGCCGATGGGTCGATCGATGGGCCGTCATCCTCGAACAGGAAACGATCGCCAACGTTCACGACCGCCGATGCACTATCATTGTGGTCGGCGGCCTCGCCGTCCGTCACGGTTGCAGTGATCGTGATCAGACTGGCCGTCATCGCCGCAGTGGACTCATCCTGGTCAGGATTGGTCGGGTGAACCACCGCATCTTGCTGGTCCAACGTCACAAGGCCGTCTGCATCGACGCTGATCTGGAACACGACCGCTCCTGACGCAGCAGCAGCAGCGTCGTCACCGGCACGTCCAACCACGACCCCGCTCTCCAGGAACAGGAAGACCGAATCCCCGCTCGACGTCTGGACGAGGTTGGTGAGCGCGCCGGTCGCACTGATGCCCATGGTGTATTGCAGCGTCGAGGCCGCAGGCACGTCCGCGCCGTAGTCCGGAGCGTTGAAGAGCCCAGCAAAACTGCCGGTAGCGTCGCCAGCGAAGTCGCTCTCATCAACGACGAGGGCCGACACGCCGATTCCCGACGCAGTGATGACCGGTCCGTCGTCTTCGAAGATCAGGTGCTCGCCCAAATCCCCGGACTCGTCGTCGGACCCGCCCTGCTCCGCCGTTACGTGGATGTTGGCCACGTCTAGCGTCGTGCTGCTATCGACGTTGGTGATCAGGAACCGATCGAAGTGAACGCCGTCGGTGGTGAAAGCCACCCGGTCACCGTCGGTGGTACTGTTGCTTGCCCCATCATTCAGGCCGAGGATCTTCACGGTATCGCCGACCTGGATGATGTCCGTGCCGGGGAGCGCAAGCCAGGCAGCTGTGATGTCATCGCCGGCATCGTTCAGGATCCGGACGTCTGCCGCATCGATCTGAACCGAGGCGCCGTCGGTCGCGAGGGCGTCCGTGAGATAGGCCCCTTCCTGGGCCGCGCCGACAGTGTTGAAGGCGGAGACGATGATATCCACCCGCTCCGGGGTGGAGCTTGGGTTGACCTGCGTGACTTCGAAGTCGGCCGCGATGATCTCGACCCGATCCGTGTAGTCGATATTGCCGGAGTTGTTCACCTCCGATGCTTTGTCGACGTTGTCGGGGTTCATTCCCGTGACCGTGTCGATCCGTAACGTGGATCCCACGCTAATGTGCTGGGACCCGGCCCCGATGCCCGTCGAGCTAACGTTGACGGTGCTCAAGGTCTCGCCCTTCGATCCGGTCAGCAGAAGCTGAACGGCATCGGATCCGTCGCTCGGGAAGATCACGTTGAAGAGATTGTTGCCAGGGGCAACGCCATTGAAGTTCTCGAATGGCACTTCGTCCAGCGTGCTGTAGGTCGACCCAAGGGAGATCAGTCCCGAGAGGTCGAGCGGGTCTTCCGCATCCATCTGATCCAGACCGCCTTCCGCGAACGGCGCGAATTGGGCCATCCAGAGATTCGGCGCGTCGAGGTCGCTGTCATCAACCGCGATGATCAGCGCGATGGCGCCACTAGCGTTTGCAGTTGTTCCAGTTCCGATGCGCCCAACGACGACATCCGGATTATCGGTCGCGTAGAGGAACACCCGATTGCCGCCAACATACAGATCGGTCCCGACGCCGTCAGAGGACAGGGTAAGGTAATAATCCGTCACAGAGTTGGAGCTGGTGACAAAGTCCACGCTCTCCGCGAACTGCGGAAATCCGGTGAACCCGCTGAGTGTTGTCAGGCTGAGCGCCGTGACCGCTGCATCGATAAAGCTGGAACTGGCGACATCATCATCATCGCCTGTCCCGGTTTGCTGCAGGATTGGCCGAAACTCTTCATCAAGGACCGTATCGGTAATCGTGAGTGACATGATTCATCTCCGTAAATTTTGATTTGCCGACCGAACCGGATGGGAGCTGTCGCTGCGACAGCTGTCAGCCTGGCAGGACTGCGCCCCTCCGATGGTCGGCGCGTGAGGCTGGCGCGCGCGACATCGCCCTCCACGGCAAGGCCGCGATGGTCGGATCAGCTGGCGTTCGATTGATGGAATGACCGCTGGAGGTGGGTGGTTACGATCCGTGCGTCATCGCTAAACCCCTTTTTGCAAGGTCGCCGTCGATCAGGTCGTTCAGACCGCATTGCAGGTCATGGGACGAACGACCTGACCGACTCAGGCGAACAACTTCAAGGCGAGCGCAGTCTGCAGTGCCAGGTGTGAGACGCTCAGCGGAGGGTTGTTAACGCGAGTTAGTAGGCTAGAATTTAACGCCACCTATCGGGGGTTTCCCCGACCGGGGAGACAGGTTGGCAAGTGCGCGAAGCGTTGGAAGTAGCCATTCTCCTGATGGCAATGAAGCGTTCATGCGCCGGTTCAATGCAGGCATCGCAAGGCGGGCGCAGACCAAAGGAATGACCATTGATGTTCGGCCTTTATGTGCTGCTCAACCTCGCCACCTTATGGCTCGCGGCGACGGTGTCTGGCTCGGGTGGCCGCAGCTTGTGGCTGGCCTTGCTGGTGCTGGGATGGACGGTCGGCCAGTTCAACACGCTGCTTGAAGGCGTCGCCTTCTCAGTCCTCCCCTGGACCAACGCCATGATCCAGCTCGGAGTTTCCGCGCTTGTGCTCGCCGTCCTTGCAGCGCTGGCGCTCGTCCTTTCGGGCAAGTGGAGGAGCAGCCCCGCGGAGCCGGCGCTTCTGAACGCGTCGCTTCCAACTCTCGCACTGAGCATCGCCGCCTATGAGTTGCTGTATTGGACGGCCGGAACAATGGTCTGGCCGTTCGTTGCCGAATTCTACGCAAGCAGGTCCATCCCACCCGCCATCCAAGTCTTTCTGCTTCAGATTCCCCGCGCACTGATATTCATCGCGGCTGCCTGGCCGTGGCTACGCACCGGCCCGCGTTCAGCCCCAACGGTCCTCGGGATTGCTTATGCAGTCTTGGGCGGCATTGCGCCTTTGCTCCCGGACAATCCGTACATGAGCGCCGATGTCCGGCTGGCGCACGCGATCGAGACCGGCTCGTCCAATTTCCTCTTTGGCGTGATCACTGGCTATCTTCTCACGCGCAGACGGCACGCGCGGGCGATCAACTCACCTTCCGATGAAGGCGGTGTCGCCTAATCCGGTCGGTCCTGAAGCTCCTTCGACTGGCCGAGAAGCAATTTTTCCGCCCGAGTCGTCCGCGACATGGACATCACATGATCAATGCCCTGGATCGTTATGGCGACCGTCCCCTGCTCCGTGACCGCGATGAACCCCTTTTCCTTGAGATACCATTTGTGGAATTCAAGCTGGTCGTAGGAACAGTTCAGGGCCTCCTGGATGTAGAAGGCGATCACGCCGGCATCCTGAGGTTGAGCTCGCCGCGCCTTGTACAAGAGCATCAGGAACTTGGCCTGGTCCGCCGCATCCTTCAGCGCGATGGTTTCGTCGAACCATAGATCCTCGTGGGAACCGTGGCCCGTGGCTCCGTTCCGCGAATGCCGAGCATGCTTGATGTCGTAATCCGCACGCTCGTCGGCGTCCCGCAGGGTGCGGTACGCTTCAAGGACCTGGTTGAATTTATCGGTGTCCGGCGTGGTTGTATGGTCCGGATGGTACATCTTCGCGAGCCGGTGATAGGCGGCTTCGAGAGTCTTCGCATCGCACCCCGGGTCCAGCCGAAGAATATCGTAATAGTCGGTGAATGCTTCGTGGCCGCTCATCGAAAGTGCTCCAGCACCCGGTTGCGGGGCTCGCCGGGAACGTCGCTCAATTCTCCTGAGCACACAATGGGCCGCGGACGGACGTTTATCCCCATCTAGCCTTGGCGGACAATGACGAAAGAGACATTGTCCGGAGCACCCCGCTCCAGAACGAAGCGGATCAGGCGGTCGGCGGCTTGTTCCAGGTCCGGCGCAGAGAGTTCTTCTGCCAGTTCGTCATCGTCGACCAACCGGGTGAGGCCGTCGCTAGCCACGATGAACACGTCACCCGGGTGGGAGTCCCCCGTGCTCACGTCGATCTTCACTTCTTCGACAACGCCGATTGCACGCGTGACGACGTTCGCGTTGGGATGATGCTCCGCCTCTTCAGGGCTGAGCATTCCGGCGAGCACAAGGTCATGCACCAGGCTGTGGTCACGACTTAGTTGCTGAATGCGGCCGTTGCGCACCCGGTAAGCGCGGCTGTCCCCTGCCCAGAAGCAGCGGAACTGACCCGACGCGAT
>JBJMUK010000107.1:0-2903 GCA_045811225.1 Sphingomicrobium sp.
CGACGCCGAGAGGCTTCCGGCGGGTGCCGGATCGACAATCTCGAATCGTTCGGACTTTTGCGAGGCGCCCTTGTAACCCTTCGACATATAAGGTTGCAGGTTCTTCGGCAGCGGCTGGCGGAAGCTTGCGTACTTCATGCCCAGTGGCTGGAAGATATGCTGGTCGACATAATCGTCAAACGATTGGCCCGACCGGCGCTGGACGATGTAGCCGGCCAGGGCCGTTGCATAGTTGGAATAAGCAGGGGTCGTACCGGCGTCGAACACCCGGTTCGGAAGGCTGACCTTCACAAACTTATCCAACGGGACCACGGGAACGGTATCGTCGTGGATCAGGTGCCGCACCGTCTCCTCGAAGCCGCTGGTATGCGTCATGATATTGCGCATGGTGATGGGCTTGCCGTCGCGGGGCGGAATCTTGAAATCGAGATAGGTGTTGACGTCTGCGTCGAGGTCGATCTTGCCCTGTTCGACCAGCTGCATGACCGCGGTCCAGGTGAACAGCTTCGAAATCGAACCCGGGCGGAAAAGCGTGGTTTCCGACGCTACCGGCGTGCGCTTTTCTACATCGGAGAAGCCATAACCGCGTTGGGTCAGGACCTGACCATCCTTGACCACCACGACCACCGCGCCGGCGATATCGCCGCGGGCAATCGCATAGGGCATATAACCATCGAGCCAGGCATCGACGTCGGTCTTGTCGAGTGAATGACCTCCGGCAACGGCAGGCAGGGCCGGGGCCGGGGCCGGGGCCGATACGTCGGCCTTGTCGGCGGTAGCCGGCGGCACCGTCTTGACTGGACCTTGCGCCAATGCCGCCCCGGCAACAATTGCCAGCGCACCCAATGTGAAGCCTCGCCAGTTGACCATTATCACTTCCTCCCCTGCAGTCGGCATTGCCCCGGCGCGCGCCAGTCAATAGAGTAGCGTTATTGTTCTGATTAGGACACTGTTATCCTGATTGGAAAATTCGTCAACCGGAAAGGAATCCTGCTCCCCATGCCGTCCTCTGCTCCAACTTTGGGTGCGCTGATGCGGGGGGTCCGAAACCGCGAGGGCTGGACGCTTAAGCAGATGAGCGAAAAAAGCGGTATTCCGGTCTCGACCCTGTCCAAGGTCGAGCACGACCGGCTGACCCTCACCTACGAAAAGCTTTATCAGGTGGCGCAGCGGCTTGGCATGCGCATGTCCGAGCTGTTCGCGGAGCCGAAGGACGACGAGCCCGCCGCGATCACCGCGCGCCGGAGCCTCGGCGACATCGACCAGGCGGTTCGGGTGGAGACGCCCAACTATGACTATTATTATCTGTGCACCGAGCTCAGGCGGAAGCGGATGATCCCGGTGATCACCAAAATCCGCTCCGGCAGTGTCGAACAGTTCGGCGAACTGTCCCACCATGTCGGCGAGGAATTTGTCTATGTCCTAAAGGGCAAGATCGTCGTAGCCACCGAATTCTACGATCCGGTGACCCTAAGCGAGGGCCAGTCGCTCTACATCGATTCAAGCATGGGCCATGCATACCTGACCGCCGAAGGCTGCGACGAGGCCGAGGTTCTTGGCGTCATGTCCAGCGCGGATGACGACCTGATGCAGGCACTGCTGAGCCTCCATGAAGAACAGAAGCGTGGGGATCGGCCGTAACGAACCAGCCGAACACTGCAGCCAGAGGTTGCTCTGTATCGCTAAACTACTGATCTTAAAGAGAGAAAAATGGTGGGCGTGGCAAGGATTGAACTTGCGACCCCTGCGATGTCAACACAGTGCTCTACCACTGAGCTACACGCCCACACGGGGTAACCGCCACCTGGGTGGCGGACATCTGGAGGGGGCCTTTAAGGATCGAACTCGCTTCCCGCAAGGGGGTTACAGGCGGCCGTGCTGGTCCTCGGACTGGAACAGGCGATCGACCTCGGCGACGAGGTCCTTGAGGTGGAACGGCTTGCTCAGCAGTTTCGCTTCCGGCGCCGTTCGGCCGCCCTGCAGCGCCACCGCGGCAAAGCCGGTGATGAACATCACCCGGATCGCCGGATCGATCGCGCTGGCCTTCTGAGCCAGCTCGATCCCATCCATTTCGGGCATGACGATATCGGTCAGGATGAGGTCGTATTTGCCGGCTTCGAGCAGCGGCATCGCTTCGGTTCCGCAGCCGACCGATTCGACCTCATAGCCGACCCGCTGCAGCGCCCGCTGCAGATATTCGCGCATCGACGTATCGTCTTCGGCCAGGAGGATTCTCGCCATTGCGTCTGTATGCTCCGAGACAATGCGTTTTGCCAGAAGCGATTAATGCGCTCGCGCGTTGCAGGCTCCCATAGCAAGTCCTAAACTGGCACGGATTTTAACCAGCCGATCGTGAGCAAGCTCCCCTCCCCCATCATTCACCAGCCGCGTGGGGACCTTCCGGTCCTGCTCTCGGTGCCGCACTCCGGTCGTGACTATCCCGACTGGCTGGTAGGTCTCGCGGGAGCCGGCAAGCCGTCGCTGACGGCGCTCGAGGACCCGTTGGTCGACAGACTGGTGTGGCGCGCGCTGCAGCGTGGCTGCGGCGCCGTCATCGCCACCACTCCGCGGGCGGCGATCGATTGCAATCGCGCCGAAGACGAGGTTGACCCGTCGGTGATCGATGGCGCTCGCCGTGCACGGGTGCGCGCCCGCGCCCGCGGCGGTCTTGGCATCATCCCGGCACGGACACCGCAGCACGGCTATCTGTGGCGCCGCGCCGTCACTCCCGGGCAGCTGGAGGAGCGGTTGAGTCAGGCCCACCGGCCTTATCATGAGGCGATCGACGCGCAGCTGTCGCTGCTCCTCGACCGTTTCGGCTGCGCGCTCTTGCTCGACTGCCATTCGATGCCCCCACCGCCCGAAGGCGTGCCGCCGGTCGTATTCGGCGACTGCCGCGGCCG
>JBJMUK010000108.1:0-3131 GCA_045811225.1 Sphingomicrobium sp.
GCACGACCCGTCCGCTCGAATTGTTCGGGGCGCCCAACCTCGAACCCAGCCAGATCATTGCCGAAGTGCAGCGCCTCGCGCCCGAATGGCTTGCCGGCTGCAAGCTGCGCGAAATCACCTTCCAGCCAACGTTCCACAAGCATGCTGGCGAGATGTGCCACGGCGTCTTCATCCACGCTGAAGGGCCGTTCTATGACCACCAAGCCTTCAAGCCGTGGCGGCTGCAGGCGCTGGCGTTCAAGGCGATCCGCCGGCTCGACCCGGAATACGACCTGTGGCGCGATTTCCCCTATGAATATGTGTTCGACAAGCTCGCCATCGACGTAATCAACGGCTCGCCGGTCCTGCGCGAATGGGTCGACGATGCGGGAGCCACGCCCGATGACCTCGACGCGCTGGCCATTCCCGACGAGCGCGACTGGGAAGAGCAGCGGAAGGAATATCTCATCTACTGAGCCGTGCCGCAGCCGTGGTTAACGAAAGAGTAGGAGGTTCCTCGTATCTCCATCCTGAATTTGGTTCGGGAGTGGGCTTGGCATGGCCACGCATGGCATCGAGGAAGTCACGGAAAATGCGATCCGCGCGGTTGCGCGAGACTGCGGTTCGTTGTCGATGGAGTGCAGCGACGTCGCCGGCTACGTGAAGGGCGTTTCCGATCGCATCGGCGAGCATATGCAGGTCCTTGACCAGCTTGAGGAAGTCACATCCCGGCTGATGGGCGACCAGGCACGCGTCAGCGATTCGACCGATGAAGCGCGGCTCCTCTCAGAGCAGGCGAAGGCCAAGCTCGATGCGGGGCGCGAGGCGATCGACGGCACGATCGAAGGTTTCAAAGGCCTGACAGATCTTATCGTCCAACTCGGTGAGCGCATGGCTGGTTTCGCCACCGCGATGAGCCAGGTTCAGACCGTCTCGTCGACTATCGAAACCATCGCCCGCAAGACAAACATGCTGGCGCTAAACGCCACCATCGAAGCAGCCCGCGCCGGTGATGCCGGCCGCAGCTTCGCCGTCGTCGCCGCCGAAGTGAAGAAGCTCGCGCATGACACACGCGCCGCGACCAGCCAGATCGCCTCGACGATCGGGGAGCTGACCCGTGAGGCAGGCGCCGTCACGACCGAAATCAAGACCGGCGTCGAGCGTAGCCGCGCTGCCCAGTCGGGCTTCGGCACGATCAGCGACACCGTCCGCGAAGTCAGCGAAATCGTCGGCATGGTCGACCGCCAGACCGAGGGCATCGCTCACTCGACCAGCATGATCCAGACCAGCGTAGACCGCGTGAAGGCCGGACTGACCGACTTCGCCGCCGACGCGCGCGACAATGGCAAGGAGCTGCTTACGGCCGAGAAGCGCCTCGCGCACCTCGAGATGCTGTCGAACACCATGCTCGACACGCTCGCCAATTCAGGCGCGGAGATCGACGACACGCCGTTCATCCTGAAGGCGCAGGAAACGTGCCGCCGCATCCAGGCCGAGATTGAGCACGCGCTCGATGCCGGCGAGCTGACCGTCGAGGACGTCTTCGACAGCGACTACAAGATCGTCGAGGGCACCAACCCGGTCCAGTACGACGTGCGCTTCAACGATGCCGCCGACCGCCTTGTCCGCCCCATCCTCGACCGCACCAAGTCCGGCGATAATCGCATCATCGGCTCGGCGATCGGCGACTTGAACGGCTATCTGCCGACCCACTTGTCGGAACGCAGCCATCCGCAGGGTGCTGACCCGGTGTGGAACGACGAGCATTGCCGCAACAAGCGGATCCTCATCGACGACACGACGCGCATGGCACTGGCTAGCGACAGGCCGGCGACTCTCGCTACCTACCGCATGGAATTGGGCGACAAGTTCATCCCGGTGAAGAACGTTTTCGTGCCCTTGTGGATCAGGGGCCGGCGCTGGGGGAATTTCGAGCTCGCCTACCGCGACGACTGAGCATCGAACGACAGGGCGTACGAACAGGGTTCTTGAAAGCTTACCGCGCCATAAACCTCGTCTTTACGCCCTTGCGTTAGGACGGACCGCAGTAGGCACCGCCTGGGGCCAGGACGAGGGGTAAGTAATGGCAGCTAATCGGTCCGTCGGTCATCGGGGTTCGCAGCAGAGCGCAGCTCTGGCGGACGCCCAGTCGGCCAGCGTTGCCGAAGTCCAGCTCGCGCGCGTCGCGGGTGAGGGCTGCGCTCGTCACTCGTACCTCAATTCCCTGCTCGAAGCTTCGGGCCGCCATTCGGGCCGTGACCTTGCCGATGCCGTTCACCTGCTCTGCAGCCTGCATGGCCGTTACCCGGGTCTCATTGAGCTCGCGCTTCAGCGCTGCCCGAAGGGTCCTGTCCAGGATTGGCTGGCTCGCGCGTCTGAAGGCTTTGAGCGCGAGCGGCTGTACCTCGTTCGGCTGACCTCTGCTGTTGGCCCGCTGCCGAGCACGCCCGGCGCGGCTGAGACCGAATCGAGCCTGGTTGCCGCGCGGCATGCGCTCGAAACTTTGGCCATGTCGGAACGGAGCGGCTGCGCTCTCGGGTCCGCGACCGCCCTTGTCGGCGACTGGTGGCCGATCCGCCGGCTGCTCGACCGAGCCGCGGCACGTGCCGGGACCGAATCGCCTGCGCCCTCCCTTCCCGATGAAGCCTCGGTAGTCGTCGCGATCAGCCGCGGGACGGAAACTCCGGCTAGCGCCCGTGCGCTTGCTTTCGGTGGTGAGCAGCTGCTGCTGCAGCACCGTGCCCTGTTCGACCTGCTCGAAGCCCGCGCTGAAGCGCGCGGCGAGTATTAAGCGGCCTTAGCCAGCTCGACCTGCTCGTTGGCGACGACCGGCTCCTGACGCACTTCGGCAGCTTCCGGCTGAACCTTCGGGAACAGCAGGCGGGAGGCAAGCACTGCCAAGCCGAGCAGGAAGTAAGCGCTGAACGCCAGCGTCGGGCTGACGATCACCATGGCAGCCAGCGGAATCCGCAGAAACACGGGATTGAACCCGAAATCCTCGCCCATCGCTTCGCAGACGCCCAAAATCGTGTGCGACCGCAGCGGGAGAGCGACCTGATTGACCTGCGTTTCCATTCCTAACTCCGTTGGCAAAATCTTGTGCGCTCTACAGAGCAAGAGCCGTGCCAGTTCGGGAAGATCAGCGTTTTCAG
>JBJMUK010000109.1:0-4471 GCA_045811225.1 Sphingomicrobium sp.
GGGCCTGGAGGTCGGGTGTCTTGCCCTTCGCCGCAGCGGCATTCTGTTCCACCACGGCGCTCTCGAAGGTGGGCGCCGGGTCTTCGTAGATCACGCCTAGCGCGACGGGGAAGCCCTGCGGCAATTCGATCAGCATCGCCGCAAGCGTGCGGTTCTTCGGATCGTGGACGAGCACGGATTCATCGCCTGCCTCAACAACCTTGAGCGCCAGCCGGTCCGCGTCCAGCGCCAAACCCTTGCTCCCATTGGCGAACAGCATCTTCTCGCCAGGCTTCAGCCACAGCTGCTTGTCCGCAGCCACCTCGCGTGAGGTGAAAGGTGCGAACACGTCGTCATTGTAGACGACACAATTCTGGTAGATCTCCACGAAGCTCGCGCCGCGATGCGCATGCGCGGCCTTGAGGACATCCGGCAGATTCTTGTGAACGTCGATCCCACGCGCGATGAACCGGGCCCCTGATCCGAGCGCAAACATTGCCGGCGTGGCGGGCCGATCGACGGAGCCGAACGGGGTCGACGGCGAACGGGTCCCGATCCGGCTTGTCGGTGAATATTGCCCCTTCGTCAGGCCGTAGATTTCATTGTTGAACAGCAGGATCTGGCAGTCGAGGTTACGGCGCAGCACGTGCATCGTGTGGTTGCCGCCGATCGAGAGCGCATCGCCGTCGCCGGTGATGATCCAGACGTCGAGTTCCGGGTTAGCGAGCTTGATTCCGGTCGCAAAGGCAGGCGCCCGACCATGGATCGTATGGAAACCGTAGCTCGCCATATAATATGGGAAGCGGCTGGAGCAGCCGATGCCGCTCACGAACACAGTCTTCTCGCGGGCCACGCCAAGGTCCGGCATGGTCCGCTGAACAGCCTTCAGCACCGCATAATCGCCGCAACCCGGACACCAGCGCACTTCCTGGTCGCTGGCCCAATCCTTGGCGGTCGTCACTTTCGTCATCTCGTTCATTATCTCAGTCCGTATAACCAGATCACCAGCGCCACCACGACGATCAGCATCATCAGCATGGGGAAGACGTTGATCTGCTTCATGCGCCGTGCACGCCTAAGTTCGCTACTGTCCCGCGCCTTGCGGCCTGACATGCCAACTTAAGAGAGTTGACCATCGATCGCCTCCGCAATCTCCGCGATGCGGAATGGGTGGCCGCTGACCTTGTTCAGCGGACGGGCATCAACGAGAAACTGGTCGCGAAGGATGGTTTTCAGCTGTCCGCTGTTCATCTCCGGAACAAGGATGTGATCGAAGCCCTTCAGTAGGACAGCCATATTCTTCGGCATCGGGCTGATGTGACGGATATGGATGTGGCTGACATCCTGACCCTTCATCCGGGCGCGCCGAACGGCCTGGTGGATCGGCCCAAAAGTCGAGCCCCAGCCAACCACCGCCAGACGGCCGCTGCTTTCGCCAAGGCATACATCCTGGTCCGGGATCGAGTCCGCGATATTCGCGATCTTCTGCGCCCGCACTTGCGTCATTTCCGCATGTGCTTCCGGCGAATAATCGATGTTGCCGGTGCCGGGCGCCTTCTCGATTCCGCCAATGCGATGTTCGAGGCCAGGTGTTCCAGGCCTGATCCATGGACGCGCCAGATCCTCGTTGCGGGCGTAGGGCATGACCCCCTCGCCTTCCGCCGGCTGGCGGTCGAAGAAACTGACCGGGAAAGGCGCGAAGGTGCTCATGTCCGGCACCTTCCACGGCTCGGCCGCATTGGCGATGTAGCCGTCGGTCAGCAGCATAACCGGTGTCATATAGCGCGTTGCTATGCGGCAGGCCTCGATTGCACATTCGAACGCGTCGGCAGGCGAACGGGCGGCCAAGACCGGGACCGGCGCATCGCCATTGCGGCCGTACACGGCCTGATAGAGGTCGGACTGCTCAGTCTTGGTCGGAAGGCCGGTCGAGGGTCCGCCGCGCTGCGAATTGACGATGACCAGCGGAAGCTCGGTCATGACGGCAAGCCCCATGGCTTCCATCTTCAGGGCGATACCCGGGCCGGACGATGAGGTAATCCCAAGCTGCCCCGCGTAGGATGCGCCAATGGCAGCGCAGATGGCCGCGATTTCATCCTCTGCCTGGAACGTGGTGATCCCGAACTCCTTCAACCGTGCCAGATGGTGAAGCAGCGGGCTTGCCGGGGTGATCGGGTAGGAACCGAAGAACATGTTGAGCCCGGCGAGCTGCGCCCCAGCGACGAGGCCGACAGCGAGCGATTCTGCGCCCGTGACGGTCCGGTAGAGGCCGGGCTCGACCGGAGCCGCGGCGATGTGGTTTTGCTTGATCGGCGCGCCCATTTCGACCGTCTCGCCATAGGCGTGCCCCGCGTTCAACGCGGCAATGTTGGCTTCCGCGAGTTCGGGCGCCTTTGCGAACTTCGACTTCAGCCAGTCGACGATGGGCTGCCGGTCACGGTCGAACATCCAGAGCGCCAGCCCAAGCGTCCACATGTTCTTGCAGCGAAGCGCTTCCTTGTTGCCGAGACCGAACGGCTTCACCGCATCAAGCGTCAGCTGCGAGATGTTGAAGCTGACCAGCTGCCACTTGGCGAGGCTGTCGTCATCCAGCGGATTGGCGTCGTACCCAGCCTTTGCGAGGTTGCGGGGCGTGAATTCGCCTTCATCCGCGATGATCAGCCCGCCTTCGCGCAGCTGCGTCACGTTCACCTTTAGCGCTGCGGGGTTCATCGCAACGAGCACGTCCGGTTGGTCACCGGCAGTTTCGATCGCCGTCGATCCGAAATTGATCTGGAATGCGGAAACGCCGAAGGTCGTGCCCTGCGGTGCGCGTATTTCCGCCGGGAAGTCCGGGAATGTCGCAAGGTCATTGCCGGCAAGGGCCGTTGAAAGAGTGAATTGCCCGCCGGTCAATTGCATGCCGTCGCCGCTGTCCCCGGCGAAGCGAACGACCATGGATTCAAGGGGTGGGTGAGCCGCGGCTTCTTCGTCGGTGATCAGATGTGTGGCCGAAGCCATTCTTCGCCCTTGCTAAGCTGTGGAAATCGGGATGAGCCCTATTTAGGCCGATGTGCCCCCTTTCGCCACTTCAAAAGGTGATTAAGTCTCCAGTCCATGTCAGACGATCATCTCTACCGCCGCGGCGTCGGCATTATGCTTCTGAATTCGGACGGCCTGGTGTGGGTCGGTCGACGCATCGATAACACTGACGAGGCATGGCAAATGCCACAGGGCGGCATGGACAAAGGCGAGGAGCCGTGGACCACCGCCCAACGGGAGCTCGAGGAGGAGACCGGCATCCCCCCTTCCCTGGTGGAACGGATCGCCCAGTGCCCGGAGCGGCTTCGCTACGACCTGCCGAAGGAGCTTCGCGGGGAACTGTGGGGCGGTAAATGGCGCGGCCAATTGCAGGACTGGTACCTCTGCCGTTTCCTGGGCACCGATGCGGACGTCCACATCGACGCCGAACATCCGGAGTTCAACGACTGGAAGTGGGTGGAGCGCGACCGGCTCCCCGACCTGATCGTTCCGTTCAAGCGGGACTTGTACCGCCAGCTACTGCGGGAGTTTGAACCCTACTTCTGAGGAAGGCTGAGTGGTAAAGTACAAGCCGCCTCGCTAGTGAACAGCAATGAGTACACTTTCAGCGGTTGAGCAGGCGGTCGTGGAGCATGCGGCCGACGCGCCGATGCTGAACCAGGTGCTTGGATGGACCGCGATCAACAGCGGTTCGCGCAACCTGGCCGGGCTGGCCCAGATCGCGACGAGCCTTGCCGACGACTTTGCAGCACTGCCGGGCGAGCTTCGCCTCATCGATGCAGCGCCCGTGGAAGAGGTCACGGCATCAGGCGACGTCAGAGAGCTTGAGCATGGCCGCAACCTGCACATGATCGTGCGGCCGGATGCTGCGGTCCAACTCCTCTTCACCGGACACATGGACACAGTGTTCGGCGCCGATCACCCGTTTCAGCAGACGCACTGGATCGAGGAAGGCGTGCTTGGCGGGCCGGGTGTCGCCGATATGAAGGGCGGCATCGCACTGATGCTCGCCGCGCTAAAGGCAGTTGAAACCAGCAGCGCGGCGCCAGCACTGGGCTACGAGATCATTATCAACAGTGACGAGGAAGTCGGCTCGCCTGGATCCGCAGCGCTCATTGCCAGCGCGGCCCGTGGAAAACGTGCGGCACTCACCTACGAACCTGCAGCACTACCCGACGGAACGCTGGCCGGAGCGCGGCCCGGGAGCGGCAATTATGCATTTACGATCCGTGGCCGTTCCGCCCACGCGGGCCGCAACCCCGAGGACGGGCGCAACGCAATCGTGGCCGCTGCCGATCTGGCAATGCGGCTGGACCGGGCCAAGGGCCCGCGACTGTCCATCAACCCGGCCCGCATCGATGGCGGAGGACCGAGCAACGTCGTTCCCGATCTCGCGATCCTGCGCGTGAATCTCCGGCCGGCGACGCCCGAGGACGAAGCTCGCGCGCGGAGCCTGATCGAGTCGAGCGTC
>JBJMUK010000110.1:0-2601 GCA_045811225.1 Sphingomicrobium sp.
CGGCAGTTTGCCGGACCAGCCCCGCCCGAAGCATAAGCTTGTGGCTGACGATCTGAGCGTCTGCGGGGCTTTCCTTGAGGACGGGAAGAAAGGCTCGGGACCAGCGCATGGCGCCGCGCTCTAGCGGTCATTCATCCGAACTGGCAACTACAGCGACCCTGTGGCGCGGCCGACACAGCCGCAACATAAACGCAACCAACACCCGATTACGCAGTGACAAGCGATGGCGCATCCGCCTACTCCGCTCTCATCCGAACGCACTGGCCCTTAGGTCGGGTTCGGAGCTGCGGCGACGACTGGGGACGTTGCTGCAACACTCCAAGGGGGCTGACGAGCAATCGTCACGCAGGGCGCCCGGATCGCTGGTCGATCCGGGCGTTTGCGTTTGGGCATGCGGGAACGCATGATCATCCGATGCGGCGCTCGACCGAAAACCAACCCGCACGACGCGTGATCGAAGAACCGAAGCGGAGCGCTTTGCCTTACGCGGCCGCCGCAATTGTCGCCGCGCTCGCTGTCTGGACGATCCAGCAGTCGTCGATTCAAGATTCCGGCCCGGGCGACCGCCAGTCGTCATCGCGAACGCAAGAAACTGAACGCCGCGACGCACATCCGGCGAAGGGCGACATGCGCGCTTTGTTCAGCGCCAACGACTATCCCGCCGAAGCGCAGCGCGACGGAGAAGAAGGAACTGTCCGGGCGGAGCTCACGATCGACCAGCGCGGGCGCGTCAGGCGCTGCACCATCGTCGCAAGCAGCAGCCATTCCTCCCTCGACAACGCCACATGCCGCATCCTTGCGCGCCGCGCGCGCTTCACCCCGGCGCGCGATGTCAACGGAGACGCAGTTCGTGACACGGTTCTCACGCCTCCGATCGTCTGGCGACTGGAAGCCTAAGCCACCGCCAAGCGACGATGCGCCGGGCTTTGTCTTGAGCGGCCGTTTGGAGTAAGAAAGCCCAGCCTTGAGCGCGTACCGGCGCCGACGTCGGACGTTCTGCGAAGGAGGCTGCGATGCGTGCCCGCATTGTTCTTTCGTTATTCTTCGTCACCGCCGCACTTGGGCCAGCCAGCGCCCAAAACGTCGAACGGGGCGGCGTTCGCACCGAAACCATGGAGCGGCTGTCGGGCCAAGGCGATCGGGACTTGATCTGGAACCTGGTCGGGCTGCTCGGTCTTTTAGGCCTGCTTGCACTGCGTCAGGAGCATCCGGACGACAGCTATCATCCGGCCCCGCTAGAGTAAGTGTCCCGTTCGACCCTGATGAACTCTGTTGACGCGAGGGCAGAGTTAATGGGATCAGCGCGCGGCGCCAGACGGCGCGAACCGCTACTGCTTCGATAACAGGAGGAAGCATGCGCATTCGATGGACAGCGGCCTTTCTGGTTGCAGCTGCGCTCGCGAGCACATCGGCACCGGCCCAGACGGTCGTACACAATCAAACAGGACAGACGACGGAAACGCAGGAACGGGTGGCGAGCTCGGGCAATTCGGACCTGATCTGGAATCTGATCGGCTGCCTCGGCCTGCTCGGGCTCTCGGGGCTATGGCGGCCGAGCGATAACGACGGTTATACGGACGATCCAATTTGATTGGTCAGCAGGGAGGAAATTTCCACATGCGCATGACGACAATGCTGGCGATCGCCGGCGCAACGCTGTTCGCCGCAACGCCGGCCTCGGCGCAAAACGACGCAGCCGCGACGAATACGGCTGAAGCTGCGAACACGATCGCGGCCAACGAGACCGCCACGAACGAAGTGACGGGTACCACCACGACGGTCGTCAACACCGAGACTTCAACAGTCGAGGCGAACGTCGCCGAGCCGGGAACCTACACCGCCCCGGCGGAACACAAGAGGAGCTTCCCCTGGGGCGTCCTTGGCCTTCTTGGCCTGCTCGGGCTCATTCCGCGCGCGCGCCGCAGAGGCTAAAGGCTTCATGAGCCCGTTTGTCTTCGGGGAGGCGCCTGTCCTGGGCAGCAGCCTCTCCGGAGCGAACGGATGAGCGAAAACAAGCACGGCAATTCCACCAAGCTCGTGGAAGGCGGGCGCCGCCGGGAGTGGCGCGGACGTCTCGTCAATGTGCCGGTAGAGCGCGCGTCGACCATCCTGTTCGACAGCGTCGCGGAGCTGCACGGCAGCAAGCCGGCCCTTGGCGAATATCGATACGGACTTCAGGGCACGGCAACGCACTGGGCCTTGTCGGAGGCCCTGACGGCGCTCGAGCCGGGCGCTGCGGGTACTGCGCTTTATTCGTCAGGCCTGGCGGCCATTACCGCCCCGCTGCTCGCCTTATTGTCGCCCGGTGACGAACTGCTCGCTCCGGACAACGTCTATGGTCCGACGCGGAGGTTCTGCGACACGATCCTCAAGCGCCTGGGGATTGCGATCCGCTATTATGATCCGCTCGTCGGGCGCGGAATCGCAGAGATGCTGGGCGATGCCACCTGCGCGATCCTGCTCGAAAGCCCTGGATCGCTGACGATGGAAGTGCAGGATGTGCCGGCCATTTGCGCGGCAGCCCGCGAGCGCGGCATCGTGACCTTCCTCGACAACACGTGGGCGACTCCCCTCCTCTTCCCGGCCATTGCAGCCGGAGTC
>JBJMUK010000111.1:0-8119 GCA_045811225.1 Sphingomicrobium sp.
TCCGTCCACATCGGTGAAGATTGCGTAATGCTCGCCGGGAAGGCGCTTCAGCAGCTTTTCCAGCACTGGTCCGCCAGCTCCGTTGCCCGCATCCCAGCCGACACGGAAATGGCCGGGCTCAATGTCCTGCAGCAGCCGATCGACATAAGTGTCTTCTACAAAGGCATTCTCAACCTTCCCCTGACCTTCGCACCAATCGGCAGCAGTCGATCGCCGGCCCAGCGCCTGAATCTCCTCGCCGAATACGGAGCGGCCGTTCAGAAGCATCTTGAAGCCGTTGTAGTCTGCCGGATTATGGCTGCCGGTGACCTGGATTCCACCATCAACGCCGAGCGTGGCAGTCGCGAAATACAGCATCGGGCTGGGCCCCATTCCGATGTTCACCACATCCAGCCCGCTCGCCGTGAGACCCTCGATCAGTGCGGCCTGCAGTTCCGGGGAATGGGTGCGTCCGTCGCGGCCGACGGCGATCCGCTTGGCGCCTTCACTAGCGGCGAGCGCGCCATAGCTGCGGCCGAGCGCTAGGGCGTCCTCTTCGCTCAGCGTGTCTCCGACGATCCCGCGAACGTCATATTCGCGGAGGATGGATGCATGGAATGTGTGGGTCATTGCGGCGTCGAACACTCGAACATGGGGTTGGTTTCGCCGGCGCTTCTACGCCCGTCGAAATCAGGGTCCAATTCTTAAGCGCGGCCGGCGCCGTACGTCAGGCGACTTTCTGTTCGGCCTCGTCCGGAATGCCGAGGCCGGCGATCATCTCACGCAATTCCTGGCGCGCGGCGATGTGCGCGATTCCGACTTCGCCAAGCTGCTTGAGGTCAAGCAGGGTCAGACCCTTGGGGAACAGTTCGCGATAGATCACCCGCTCGCCGAGCCCGGGAATGACGCGGAAGCCAACGCGGCGTGCAAGCTCGTCCAAGGCGGCGCCGACGCGGCGGAGATTATGGGATTCAATGTGCTGCAGGCGGTTGCGGAGCACGACCCAATCCACGCTCTTGCCGGTGACCTTCGCGCGCTGCGTGCGGCTATTCCAGATCAGCTCGGCGTAGAAGCTGGGCTTCGTGATCTTGTAATTTTCGGGATGCACCTGCCCGATGAGGTCGAGGTCGACGAAGCTGTCGTTCATCGGGGTGACGAGCGTATCGGCACGAAGGATAGCTGCGCGTGCAACCGGGTCGTCGCGGCCCGGCGTATCGATCACCATCACATCCGCGTCGGCGCTGAGCCGGTGGACAGCAGCTGACAGCGCCTCTTCGCTCTGCTCCTCCAGCACTTCGTAGCGCGCTTGCGGAAGATCATGACCGAGCCGCCGGGTGGTTGCGTCTCGGTTCTCCAGATAACGGGCTAGCGTCCGCTGGCGGCTATCGAGATCAAGCGCAGCCACGCGGTGCCCCGACGCGGCGAGCGCAATGGCGGTGTGGACGGCCGTCGTGGACTTGCCGGTGCCACCCTTTTCATTGGCGAAGACGATGAAGTGCGGCTGTCTCATGGCTCCCCCAAGCCCTTGCTATTCAAGGCGGCGCAGGTGCAAGCGCCGCTTGAGTTGGGTCTACCGGAGGCACGCAGCGGGTGCAAATAGTCCGTGGCATTGAAGAGCTTGGGATTGAAATTGCCCGGCTGAAGGCGAGCGGGCGAGTGGCGGTGGTGCCGACGATGGGCGCGCTGCACGCCGGCCATATGGCGCTGGTGAGAGCCGCTGCCGCTCACGCGGACCATGTTGTCGCAACGATCTTCGTCAATCCGATGCAGTTCGGAGCCGGTGAGGATCTCGCCCGCTATCCTCGCCGCGAGGACGATGATGCCGCGATGCTGGAGGACGCGGGCTGCGATCTCCTTTGGGTGCCTTCCGTTGACCAGATCTACCCGGATGGCTTCTCGACCCGGATCAGCGTGAGCGGCGTGTCGGATCGCTGGGAGGGTGAAGCCAGGCCCGGACATTTCGATGGGGTCGCTACGGTCGTCGCCAAGCTGTTGCTGGCGACCCGTGCCGACGTGGCACTGTTCGGGGAAAAGGATTTTCAGCAACTCGCGGTCGTCCGGCGGATGGCCGGCGATCTTCGCCTCGGCTGCGAGATTGTCGGAGTGCCGACGGTGCGGGACAGTGACGGCCTGGCCCTGTCTTCGCGCAACGCCTATCTCTCCGCTGATCAGCGCGAGCGGGCTCTCGCGCTTCCGCAGGCCCTCAGCAAGGCCGCCGCAACGATCCGTGACGGGGGATCGGTCAGCGAAACGCTCGACAATGCTCGGCAGGCCCTTGGCAGCGCGGGCTTCTCGCGCATCGATTATATCGCGCTGGTGGATACCGAAACGCTGCGGCCACTGGACGCTCCGGAAGGCGCCATGCGCCTGATCGCCGCGGCAGTGATCGGCACGACACGGCTGATCGACAATCTGCCGATTTGAACATGGTCACCGGGCCGTTAACCATTTGTTTGCTTTGGCCTGCTGAATTCCCACTCACAACAGAGGGGAACGATCATGGGTGCAATCAGTCAGAAAGGTGCGGAGTTCCTGATCCGCAGCCGTCTCGCGGACGCAGAGCGCGGTGATGTCGATGCCTTGTACGAACTTGGGGTCGCATATTCGACCGGGCGTGGGGGCGTCGCTGTCGACCTCATCGAAGCGCACAAGTGGTTTAACCTGGCGGCCCTTAACGGCTGCAGTCGGGGTCAGCATTGCCGGGCCGAGATCTCCGTCGAGATGACTGCTCGTGAAATCGCCGAGGCCCAGAAGCAGGCGCGCGCCTGGCTGTCGGTTACAGGCTATCAGCGCTACGCCGCCTAGCGCAGGATCGTGATCACCGCGCGGCCGTTGCGATCCACGCCATAGTCGGCGGGTCCTGGAGGCATTGGCCGCTCCTTGCCCCAACTGGCGACGGTCAGTCGTACAGACGGGACACCGAGGCTAACGAGATAATCCCGGACAGCGATTGCCCGTCGTTCACCGATGGCCAGTGCGTGGTCGCGGCTGTCACGCTGGTTCGAATGGCCTTCAATCACTGCCCGGACTGTGGGGTTGGCAAGCAGCCAGCGCGCCTGCGCCGCAAGCGATGTCCGCGCCGGGGGCGTCAGAGCATATTCGCTGCCCCCGAAATAGACACGGTCGCTACCCGCCTTCAGGACAAGGTCCATCTGCAGCGCCTGATCTTCGACCGGCTGGTTCGGCGCGGGCGGAGCGGGATAGGCCGGGACCTGCGCCGCGGCCAAGACCATCAGCAATTTCAGATTCATCATTGTTGCACCGCCGACCAACTTGGATCCGACCCATCCTGAGGAGTTTGCATGGGGCGCGGCTCACCGCCGCTGAGCGGCACGGTCAAAAGCGCGGACCGGCCTGCAACCGGGTCGGGGCGATAAAAGATCGCCATCTGGCCGCTCGGGGCCCAGGCCGGACCATCATCGAGCAAGTTCGTGGTGAGCATGCGCTCGTCGGAGCCCGTCGCCGTCATCACGCCAATGCCGGATCCTCGTGGATCGGTGCGCCGGAAAAGGATCATGTCACCGTCGGGGCTCCACGATGGCGCGCCATAGCTTGCGCCGCCAAAGCTGATGCGCCGCTGGCCAGACCCGTCAGCATTCATGACGTAGATTTGCGCAGTGCCGGACCGGTCGCTTTCGAAGACGATCCGCTTCCCGTCGGGTGAGAAGCTGGCGCCGGTGTCGGTGCCTGGGCTGAGCGTCAGGCGCTGCAGCATGCCGCCCGCCCCATCGACCACGAACAAGTCCGTGTTGCCGTTCATGGCCATGGAGAATGCGATCCGCTGTCCGTCCGGAGCGAACGCTGGTCCGAACGTCATACCCGGGAGCGCAACCAACGGTTGCTCCGCACCTGTCGCAACATCTACGACACGAAGCTGCGGCTGCCGGTTGAAGAAGCTGGTGTAAACGATGCGATCACCCGCTGGGGATATGCTTGGCGCAATTGCGGTCGACGTTCCAGCCGTCAGATATTGATGGTTCGATCCATCGGCATCCATCACCGCGAGGCGCTTGATCCTTTCCCACGCCGGGCCGCTTTCCGCGACATAAACGATGCGGGTATCGAACTGGCCAGGTTTCTTGGTGAGGCCGGTGTAGATGGCGTCCGCGCAGCGGTGAGCCCCGCGGCGCCACCCGTCGACGGGAACCACGAACCCCTTGCGCGCCAGCTCCCTGCCGCTGGGGACGTCGTAGACGTAACAGGCGATTGTCAGCCGCCCGTCTTGGCGAGCCTGAACAAAGCCGGTCACCAACGACTTCGCACCGAGCGACCGCCACGCGGAGAACAGAGGCCCTGTTACCTCCGGATAGGAATAGACGCGCACTTTGGCAGGTCCGATCGCCATGACCGCCCCAGTGGAGCGTAGGTCAGCTGCAATGACTTCGGCGACTTGCAGTCCGAGCGAGTTTGTCGGTCCCCCTGCCGTTTGCTCAACCTTCGGGGTAGTCAGCGGCGGCACCATAACCGTCGGCGTGCCCTGCGTAGTGGGCGCCTGCACGACCTGTTGAGGGGCCGCATCCTGGGCCAGCGCAGGGGAAGCAAGAAGGGCGGCGCCAAGGGCGAGGAACTTCAACATTTACGCTTCTTCACCCAACAATGCCTCAAACTTCTCGATCCATTCGCGCGGCTGCCGCTGCGGACGGCCTTCCGGTGTAAGGAAAGCTGCGGTCACGTCGGCCTGGGCCAGCAATTCGGTCCCGCGCATGACTCGCTGATGAATGATCAGGGATGCAGCGCGGACTTGCTTCAACCGCGAGACGACCAGCAGGTGGTCGCCGACGTGCGCTGAGCTGAGATAGCGGATATCGACGTGGGCGACGGCATAGGCGCCGCTGCCTTGGCGATGCACCGACGCGTGATGGATGCCGACGGCTTCCAGCATGTCGGTGCGCGCCCGGTCCATGAACTTCAGATAATTGGCGTAGTAGACGATCTGCGCAGTGTCGGTGTCTTCGAAATAGACGGTAAGCGCGAAGCGATGCTCATGGCCGACAAGACCGCCGCGATAGGGTGTGTCGAAGCCGGAGACCGTCATCGCCCCAGCCTCTAGCCACACCGGACTCGCTGGCCAACCCCGCTTGACTCCGATCCCGGCCTACGAGGGGCGGGCCGTTCTCGATCGAGCGGCTAATTCGTCGATCTGCCGAATCAGGTCGCCCTGTGCGATTTCCATATCAGCGAGGTGCATTCCCCAGCCTGGAAGGAAGAAGCCGAGAAGCCCGACCTCGCCGCCGATGCGGTCGGTCCGCTTGTCGGCTGGATCGGCGTTGGTGCGCACGGAAAGATACCCGCGCGGGCCGTCATTCACGCAACGCGCTGACACCAGCCCTTCGGTGCGAACGTATGGCGTTGCCGGACTACCTTCGGTCGACCAGCGGATCGGACCGCCGGGAACGGGCAAGCCGGAGCGGGTGTAGAAGTAGGAGTCGAGCCTTTCCCATCCGGTGGAGCCCGGACGCGCGGGGTTGGTGCAGGCCACCGTCAGCCCGGGCTTTGGCGAGTAGCCGAACATCGCGCCGGCCGGGGGCACATTGCGTTCCCGGAAGCTGACCCAACTCATCGCGCAGCCGGCCTCATTCTCCCCACTGCAAAGCGGCACGCTCTTGAAGTCGCCGCCCACGCGCCGCCCTTGCGGCACCAGCAAGTTGAAGCCTGGCAGGTAAGCGCGTAGCATCTGCTGCTGCACCGGCTTGCCGTCGATCTGCTGCTTGATCAGTTCGATGAGCATCAGTGAGCCCTGGCTGTGGCCGATCATGACGAACGGCCGACCGCGGTTGTATTTGGCGAGATAGGTTCGCCACGCCGCCGCAACGTCCCGGTAGGCAAGCAGTCCCGCACCACGAACGTCCGCTCCAACACCGGCAGCGGCAACGCTGGTCAGCGTCATCTGCCGATACATGGGCGCGAAGGTCCGGCAGACGCCCGCGAACCGAGCAAACTGCGACTGCGCGATCATCCTTTCGCTATTGTCCGGGATCAGGTCGCTATTGCTACCCGGGTCGTTGGAGATGGTCGGGTAGACGTAGAAGCAATCGACGGCAGGGTCCTTGGCAACGCTGCTGCGCCCCACGGAGCCATAGCCATTGGGGTTAAGCGCGGTAGTCGGCAGCGGAGTGGAGCAGGCGTCGACTCGCCCGGGAAGGCACAGCCATGCCGACGACTTCGCATAGTCCGGTGACGAGGGCGCCTGAGCTGCACCGGGCCCGGATGGAGCGGCCAACAAGGCCGCAGTCGTCAGCATTATGCGTCGAATCACTTACCCGCAGATCCCTGGTCGAACAGGCCGGTCTGCGATCCGGCGGGCGGAGTTAGCCCGAGGTGGGTCCAGCCACGGCCATTGAGGCAGCGCCCCCTTGCGGTGCGGGCGATGAGGCCAAGCTGAATGAGATAAGGCTCGATCACGTCCTCGATCGTGTCTCGAGGTTCGCTGAGGCCCGCAGCAAGCGTCTCAACGCCAACCGGACCGCCGCCGTACAGGTCCGCGATCATGGTCAGGTAACGGCGATCCATCGCGTCGAGCCCAAGGCTGTCGATCTCGAGCCGGGAGAGAGACCGGTCAGCAATCGTGGAGTCGATCTCGTCCGCGCCGGCCGCATGGGCGAAGTCGCGGACGCGGCGCAGGAGGCGCCCCGCAATGCGCGGAGTTCCGCGCGAGCGGCGGGCGATTTCATGCTCACCCTCCGCTGTCGTGGGGGCACCAAGCAACCGCGCAGCGCGCCGGACAACCTGCTCGAGCTCTTCAACCGTGTAGAAGTTGAGGCGAACGGGAATGCCGAAGCGGTCTCGCAGTGGGGTGGTCAGCAGACCTTGCCGCGTGGTCGCCCCAACAAGCGTGAACTTTGGAAGGTCGATGCGCACGGAACGGGCTGAAGGGCCCTCGCCGATCATCAGGTCGAGCGCACGATCCTCCATAGCCGGATAGAGCACTTCCTCGACCGCCGGGCTGAGCCGGTGAATCTCGTCGATGAACAGTACGTCACCGTCCTCGAGATTGGTCAGGAGCGCGGCAAGGTCGCCCGACTTGGCGATGACCGGGCCCGAGGTGGCGCGAAAGCCAACGCCCATTTCCCGGGCAAGAATTCCGGCGAGGGTCGTCTTGCCGAGGCCTGGCGGCCCGAAGAAGAGCACATGGTCGAGAGCTTCTCCCCTCGCCTTGGCGGCATTCACAAATACCCGCAGATTCTCGCGCGCCGCTTTCTGGCCGACGAATTCGTCCAGGTTTTTGGGGCGCAGCGCCGCATCCGCATCCTCGGTGGTGCGTTCGGGCGTGGTCAGGCGGGCGGGATCCATGCTCATCGTTTATTTCGCCGCCTTCCTGAGCGCCAATCGAACCAGCGCGTCCAGTCCTGCGTCCGGCCCAAGCTCGTCCTGCGCGGCAGCAACCGCGGCGCTCGCTTCTGCCGGCTTGAAGCCGAGATTGGCGAGCGCGGAAAGGGCGTCGACCGCTGCGCCCGCTCTCGGCACCGACGCGCCGCTGCTGCCGGCCAGCCCGGGTGCGCCGAGCTTACCTTGCAGTTCATTGGCAATTCTCATGGCGAGCTTCGGGCCAACTCCATTGGCGCGGGCGATCATCGCCTTGTCGCCGGCCGACACGGCGCCAGACAATTCGTCGGGCGAGAGGGTCGAGAGAATGGCGAGCGCAACGCGGCCGCCGACGCCCTGGACACTAGTCAGGGCGCGGAAGCTCTCGCGCTCTCCGGCAGAGCCGAAGCCGAACAGAGTCATGCTGTCCTCGCGCACCTGCATTTCGGTGAGCAAGAGCACGTCGGAGCCGATCGGGCCGATCGCATCGAGGGTCCGGCTGCTTGCAAGCACGAGATAGCCCACACCGCCGACATCGATCACCGCACTGTCGGCGGTGGTCTCGGCGAGCGTGCCTTTCAATCTTGCAATCAACGACGCCCCCACTGCGCTCAGACCGAACCTGTCGAAGCGCTTGCGCTACAGGTCTCGGGATCACCCTTCGACAAGCTCAAGGTGAGCGCAAGTGGATAAGTTCAGCGGATGCTTCGGGTGCTCGCCAGATGGTGGGCATGGGTGATTGCCACAGCGAGCGCGTCTGCAGCATCGGCACCGGCAATCTTTGCACCAGGAAGCAGTCGCGCGATCATGGCATGGACCTGCGCTTTCTCGGCTGCGC
>JBJMUK010000112.1:0-24804 GCA_045811225.1 Sphingomicrobium sp.
GAGCAATTCTTCAATGTCAGGGATTGGGCGTCCGCTCATTTCCTTGTTGAGCGTGAGAACGACCCGGCGCTCAACTTCCTTGTGTAGTTCCTTGCGCAGAACGCCGAGTGCCTTCGGAGGCGCAATGATCGCCAGCGCCTCGAAATCGTTGCGAAGCGCGCGCTTCCGCAATTCTTCCGCGGCGTCCTTTACCCAGTTGTCCTCGCCGAGCTGGTGAAAATCGGTCTCGCTATAGGCGGGGCGTTGGGTATCGCCGCCGCCCTTCATGCCGGCGGCTGCATTGCCAGGTGCGTCGGTCTTGAGGTCGCGGTCGTACGCATCCTCGCGCTCGTCATGCGCTTCGGTGCGCAGGTCGATCAGGTTTTCATCGCCGTGGTTGCGGAAGAAGAGCATTTTACGGCCGTCGACGACGAGCACGAGAGCATTGTTGGGAAGGGCCATTCACATCCTCCTTGTGTTCAAGGAGCGAACGCGAAGGCCCTTGCACCGTTCCTTTATTCGTCGCCCGCTTCGGGCTCGCCCACCGTCGGCACCGGCTGCTCCAGTTCATGCTCGCCCGCAACCATGCCTTCTTCGGGGGCAATTTCGTCGCTGGCCTCGATCTCGACCTCGTCGCTTTCGTCGATCTTGGCGACGGACACGACCTTCTCATTCTCCGCAACCCGGAAAATGGTGACCCCCTGCGTATTCCGGCCGGTGATGCGAATGTCGGCGACCGTGGTGCGGATGATCTTGCCCTGATCGGTGACCAGCATCAGTTGCTCGCCCGGATTGACGGGGAAGCTCGCGACGACGCCGCCGTTGCGCTCGGACGTCACAATGTTCGTGATGCCCTGGCCGCCGCGGTTGGTGCGGCGATATTCGTATGTCGAGGATCGCTTGCCATAGCCGTTCTCGGTCACGGTGAGCAGGAACTGTTCCTTGTCGGCGATCTCTGCATAGCGTTCCTCGCTTAGCCCTTCGGCGCTTTCATTGTCGCGCCAGCGGGGTGAGCGGAGATAGGCCTCGCGTTCTTCCTGGCTGGTGCCGGCGCGGCGGAGGATCGACATGGAGATTACCTGGTCGTCGCCGAGCAGCCGCACGCCACGGACGCCGGTGGAAGACCGAGACTGGAATTCGCGGACGTCGGTCGACTTGAAGCGGATCGCCTTGCCGTTCTTCGACGCCAGCAGGACGTCATCCTCCTCGGTGAGCAGGCGGACCCCGACCAGCCGATCGCTTGCATCCTCCTCTTCGCCTTCGTCCGCGGCGCCGAACTTCATCGCGATCTTGCCGGCGGTGGGGATGTTGGTGAAGGCGTCCATCGAATTGCGCCGTACCGTGCCGTGGCAGGTAGCGAACATGATGTGGAGATCTTTCCACTCATTCTCGTCCTGCGGAAGAGGAAGGACGGTGGTGATCGTCTCGCCTTCGGCAAGCGGGAGGAGGTTGATCATCGGCCGCCCCTTGGCGGTTGGTCCACCTTCGGGAAGGCGCCAGACCTTCATGCGATAGACGCGGCCGATATTGGAGAAGAACAGCACCGGATTGTGGGTCGAGGTGACGAACAATTCGGTGACGATATCCTCGTCCTTGGTGGACATGCCCGAGCGGCCCTTGCCGCCGCGTTTCTGCTCCCGGAACAGGGCCAAAGGCGTGCGCTTGATGTAGCCGGTCATGGTCACGGTCACGACCATGTCCTCGACTTCGATCAGATCCTCATCGTCGATGCCGTCGGCGGCAGGCGCCAGTTCGGAGATTCGGGGGGTTGCGAATTCCGCCTCAACCTCGTCGAACTCTTCGCGCATGACCTCGTACAGGCGCGCACGATTACCAAGTATTTCAAGCAATTCGCCGATGGTCTTGGCAAGGCCCGCGAGCTCATTGCCGATCTCGTCGCGGCCAAGTGCTGTAAGCCGGTGGAGGCGAAGCTCGAGAATTGCCTTCACTTGCGCTTCGGACAATCGGTAGGTCTCGCTCGCAGCCTGCGGCTCCACTGCCTCGACGAGCATGATGTAAGGGCGGATCTGCTCCCCGGACCATTCCCGGGCGAGCAGGGCTTCGCGGGCCGCCGCAGGGCTCGCAGATCCCCGGATTAGGCGCACAACCTCGTCGAGGTTCGTGACCGCAACGACCAGGCCGAGCAAAATGTGTGCGCGCTCGCGAGCCTTCAGCAGCTCGAACTTGGTACGCCGCGTGATCACTTCCTCGCGGAAGCGAATGAAAGCCTCGATAAAGTCGCGCAGGGTCAGCGTTTCCGGGCGGCCGCTGCGGATCGCGAGCATGTTGGCCGGGAAGGAGGCTTGGGCGGGCGTGTGCCGCCAGAGTTGGTTGAGGACAACTTCAGGGGTGGCGTCGCGCTTCAGCTCGATAACAACCCGGACGCCCTCACGGTTGGATTCGTCGCGAATGTCGGCGACGCCCTCGATCCTCTTGTCCTTGGCCGCCTCAGCGATCTTCTCCACCAGGCCGTTCTTGCCGACCTGATAGGGAATGGCGGTGAGGACGATGGACTGGCGGTCGCCGCGGCCTGTCTCCACATGATGGCGACTGCGCATCATGATCGACCCGCGTCCAGTGGTGTAGGCGGACCGGATGCCGGCCGTGCCGAGGATCAATGGTGCAGTCGGGAAGTCCGGCCCCTTCACATGCTCCATCAGCCCTTCGGTCGTAATGGCGGGGTCGTCCATGTAGGCGCGGCAGGCGGCAAGGACTTCGCCAAGATTGTGGGGCGGGATGTTCGTGGCCATGCCGACGGCGATGCCGCCGGCTCCGTTGACCAGGAGGTTGGGGAAGCGGGCAGGGAGGACCTGAGGCTCACGCTCCGAAGCGTCATAGTTCGGCGTGAAGTCGACCGTGTCCTTGTCGATGTCGCCGAGCAGGAAGTTGGCGACCTTCGCGAGCCGCGCCTCGGTGTAACGCATCGCAGCGGGCGGATCCGGGTCCATCGACCCGAAGTTCCCTTGGCCGTCGATCAGCGGAACCCGCATCGACCACGGCTGAGTCATGCGGGCGAGGGCGTCGTAGATCGCGCTGTCGCCATGCGGGTGGTATTTACCCATGACGTCACCGACGATGCGGCTCGACTTGCGGTAAGGCCGTCCGGCGACATAGCCCGCCTCCTGGCAGGCGTGGAGGATGCGGCGGTGAACCGGCTTCAGGCCGTCGCGTACGTCCGGCAGTGCGCGGGCGACGATGACGCTCATCGCGTAATCGAGGTAACTGGTCTTCATCTCGTCAACGATCGAGATGGGAGCAATGTCGTCGCGGTGTTCTTCGACCGGCGGTTCGGTGGCCAAGTGGCGGGTCCTGTCTTGGTAAATCGATGTGTGCGGGAAGCAGCGCCGCAAGCAGCGCATCCCCCTTCATCGAACTAGCCGATCAGGCCGCCCAGCACCACCCCGCGCGCGTACGCGTACGCGAGGCTTTCAGGCAAAAGCTGGGGATTGTTGCACCTGAGATGCGCAACCCGGCGCATCGTCTTGCGTTCCCCGACAGCACTGTTCCATTATGGGATGGTTAAGCGGCGCTTACTTAACCCTATGTTTCTTTTCCTTACATGGGAGCGCTGGAACAGCTTCATTGGGATTGATTGGCGGAAGTGCGGTTTGACGATCGACTCAGGACCGTATTGGATCAGCCCGCCAGCGACCGGCACGACCGTGCCATCCGCTGGAGGCAGCTGGTCGATCTCCTTGCGCGCTCCGGCACGATGGCCAACAGCCCGTTCGCTCGCGTTGCACTGGAGGTCGTCCGCGCTGACCGCCACCTGATTGACGAGGATCTTCGGGCATCGGCTGCCCGCGCGACTGCTGCGTTGCCACTGCCGTTCGAGCTGATCCTTTTCTTCGCTTCGGACGACCTGAAGGTGTCAGCTCCGGTGCTTGCCGCCGCCAATTTGGAGCCTGAGCAGTGGCGCTGGATCGTCGAGGAAGCAGGGGAGGAGACGCGCAAGTTCATCCTCGCCCTGCATCCGGACGTGGGGCCTGCGCCGAAGGCAGAAGCGCCGTCGGCGCCCGCCATTACCCTGCAGCACGACTTGCCCTCGATAAGCGATGTCATCGCGCGCATCGAGCGCATGCGGGAGGCTAGGCAGGAGCCTGAGGCGACACCGAGTGCGCCAGGCGCGAGCCCCGAGCCAGCTGCATCAACGTCGGGTGCCGGCGAGCCGAGCATGCTGTTCCGGTGGGAAGCCACTCCCGATGGGGAGTTCGCGTGGGTGGAGGGCGCGCCGCGCGGAGCATTGATCGGACGCCCCCTGTTCGACGCCAAGGGCGTGCGGGTTTCCGGCCGTTCCGAGATCGCCCGGGCTTTCACTGCCCGTGCGCCGTTCCGCAATGCCGTCATGACGCTTGGTGACGAGACTGTCCTCGCCGGTGACTGGCAGGTCAGCGGGGTACCTGCATTCGAGCATAGCAGCGGTCGTTTCGCCGGTTATCGCGGAATTGCGAAGCGAGTCAGTAGCTCGCCGCGATCCGTGGAGCCGCCGCACCCGGATTCGCTCCGCGAGCTGGTGCACGAGATCAAGACGCCGCTGAATGCAATCATGGGCTTCGCGGAAATCATCGCGGGGGAGATGTTCGGTCCGGCCGAGCAGCCGTATCGCGAACGTGCGAGCAAGATCGTCGCCCAATCACATTTACTGCTGACGGCAATCGACGACCTGGACCTTGCCGCCAAGTCCAGTTCTCACGCTACCAACGAGCGGGCCCTTGTCGACCTCGGCGAACTTGTGGAGCGCATCGCGCCCCAGTTGCGCAAGGTGGCGAGCAAGAAGGGCGTGCAAGTCGATGATGCGCGTGGGCCGGGGAAGCTGACCGCCGCAATCGAGCCCAGCCTTGCGGACCGTTTGATTTGGCGGATGTGCACTGCAGTTGTCGACCGGGCCGAACCCGGCGAGCGCCTGCGGCTGTTCGCTGATGAGGGGGGCGATCGCTGCCGCGTCGCAATCACTCGCGCGGCCGCTTTGCGGGGCGTGTCGGACGACGTGCTGTTCGGTCCCGCGAGCGAGACGGGACATGCTTCCTGGCTGCGCCTGACGCGCGGCCTTGCGCAGATGGCAGGGGCGGACCTCATAACCTCGCCGGATGAGATCGCGCTAACCTTCGTGCGTCCCTCCCTTGGCTCCGCGAAAAGCCGTGTCTATGGCGGCAATACCGGGCCTGTAGCTCAACGGTAGAGCCGGCCGCTCATAACGGCTAGGTTGGGGGTTCGAATCCCTCCGGGCCCACCATTCACAAGCGAGCGCGCGCAGCGCTACGGCCGCCTTTATTGCAGGCGGGCCAGATGCTCGCGGTGCATCTTCTGAAGTTCTTCGAGGTTCACGAGCAATTGTTCGGCCAAGCCCGTGCCGTGCCCATGTTCGCGCAGGTCAATCACGACCTGGCGTTGGCTGGCGAGATGCCGCTCCCCTTCGCGCACATGGCGCTTGACCATTTCCAGTTCTGTTTCATCGCTGGGCATCTGCGGCGGGCATCCCGACTCTGACAGGCAATGCAGGAGACTTCTCGGCTAGCAGCGGTACCATAACCGTTCGCGGTGCGTTTGTCGTGTGGAAAGGAGGATACCCTGGAATGGCGCACCAACTGACTCCCTCCGAGGTGTCTGAAGCGCGACCCATGGAATTATTCGTCCGGAAGCTCGCACGCCACTCCGAGCTGAATGAAATTGAGAGGACGGCGCTTGCGTCGTTGCCGGCCACCCGGCTCGATATTCCCGCGCACCGCGAAATCGTGCGTTTTGGTGAGGTGGTCGAGAATTCGTGCCTGGTCAGCCGTGGACTGGTCGGCCGGGTGAATCAGACGCTAAGTGGCGTCCGGCAGTTCGCCTCTTTGCACCTGCCTGGCGAAATGGTGGATCTCTTCTCTATGATGGCGCCCCAGGCGGCCATGGGGCTCACTGCCGTAACCAGATCCGTCATCTTGCAAGTGCCCCATCGGGCTTTGCAACAAGTTGCGGACCAATATCCAGCGGTCGCGTCCGCGCTATGGCGGGATTGCGTCCTGCAAAGCATGATCGGAACCCAGTGGCTGTTCAACATGGGGCAACGCGATGCCCGTGCAAGGATGGCCCATCTGCTCTGCGAAATGGCCGTTCGCATCGGTGACGGACCCCCGGATGTTGCACGCAGGTACGATTTCCCAGTCACGCAGGAGCAGATGGCAGACCTGCTTGGGCTAACCTCCGTCCACGTCAACCGGACGCTGATGGCGCTGCGGCGCGAGGACCTGGTGATCGTTGCCAGAGGCTTCGTGGAAATCGTCGACTGGAAAGGCCTGGTCGCCACCGCTGAGTTCGACCCGACCTATCTGGCCGCCGGAACAGCAAAGGTCAGTGGCCGCTGAGCCGGGTTATAGCTTCGATAACGCGACTGACCTCGGCTGGCTTTTCGATCCTGGGAATGTGCGCGAGATCGGAAGGAATGAGGTCAGCCTCATAGCCTGTCAGGAACAGGAAGGGGATCCTTCGCCGATGCAACTCGGTTGCGACCTCGAACGATGCTCCTTCGCCCAGGTTGATGTCGACGACCGCGCAGTCCGGTCGCTGCTCAGCGATCAGTGACATGGTCGCCGTGCTATCGGGTGCGGGTCCGAAGACCGTCCCCTGTGCGCGCTCAATCTCTTCCTTGATGTCCATGGCGAGGTAGAATTCGTCTTCAACGACCAGAACGCTGACGCCCTGAAGCGGAGAGGCTCGATCTGTGGCGCGAGTCATCATGCCGCAGTCGTCCTGTGCTGGTTGTTCGTCTCGAATACGCTCCCACGTTGTACGAGCGGGAACTCGAACGTCGCAAGGACTCCGCCGGGTCGCAGCTCGAGCGTCCCGATCCCCTTCAGCTCGTAAGCCACTCGCTGGGTGATCAGTTCTGTCCCGAAACCTTCTCGCCGCGGAGCCTTTTCGACGATGTGCACACCGCTCTCGACCCAACGCAATTTCACCCACCGCTCCTTCTGCCGCCTCTCGGTTTCCCAGGTGACGCTGATGGTCGCATTTTGCTGCCAGAGCGCGCCATATTTGATCGAGTTCGTGGCAAGCTCGTGAATTGCCAAGGTCAAGACCTCGGCAGCCTTGGGCGGGAGTTCGACGCAGGGTCCAGATATCTCGACGTGATTCTGATTCGCGGCCTGGTCCACAAGTTCGCCGCGAATGAGTTCCTCGAGGTCCACCCCGGCGTCCACTGCGCGGGTCAGCAGGACCTGGGTCCTTGCCAGGGCCCGTAGGCGCCCCTCCAGGTGCTGGATGAATTCTTCGGCGGTCTGACCCTCTTCATGGGTTCGGCGAACCATCGATCGGATCACGGCCAGCATGTTCCGCACGCGGTGCTGGAGCTCGGCCAATAATGTCCGGTGCAGTTCCTTGTCGCGGACGGCGCTGGTCACGTCCACGAAGGTCACGAGGGCGCCGGCAATGAAATTGTCGAGGCTTCGGTACGGCCTTACCCGAACGTCGAAGTCGCGGCCGTCGGCCGCCCTCGCTTCCCGCGCCATTGGAGCAAGCGACTTCAGGACCTGTCGAACGTCATCCTCAAGTTCCGTATAAGTGACGCGGCTTGCGACGTGTCCGATGGGCCGGCCCACGTCGGTGTCGAGCAGGTGGAATACCTCGGTTGCAGCAGGAGTGAAGCTTCGGACTCGAAGATCATTGTCGAGGAAAACCGTCGCGATCTCAGTGGCCTCGAGCAGGTTCTTGATATCGGAATTGGTTCGGGCAAGCTCACCGACGCGGTGCGCCAGCTCACTGTTGACCGTCTGGAGTTCCTCATTGACCGATTGTAATTCCTCTTTCGAGGTTTCGAGCTCCTCATTGGCCGATTGCAGCTCTTCGTTGATCGATTGATATTCCTCGTTCGAGGATTTCAGTTCCTCATTCGTGGACTCGAGTTCCTCGATCGTGGCCTGCAGACGCTCCTTGGTGAGTCCAAGCTCCGCTTCCAGGCGCTGAACATGTTCATCGCTGACGAGGCGCTGACCGTCTGATGAGGATGGGCCGGCCACCGGGCCGGTGTCCTGGAAGAGCACGACGAACGCATTCGCATCCGCAGCGCCGACCGGCTCGACGATCAGGTTGACGCCGTATGGCTTGCCGTCGCGGTGCAATGTGAGGGCAGGGAGTTCCACCCTTGTGTGATCGCTGATTGCCCGCTGCAACGCCGAACGCAGCTCAAGGCGCAGATCGCGGTGGACGAGGCTCAACAGGTTGAGCGTAGCCGTGCCGGCGGTCGGCTCCAGGTATCGCCCGGTGCGCCCAGAAAAATGCAGCGCGTCCCATTGGGCGTCGACCACCACATAGGCAGGCGCGTAGCGGTCGGCGACTGCCTCTGCCCGCCGGCTGATGCTGCCCGACAGCGACGGCGTGCGAGGGTTTGAGGCTGGAGAAGCGAACTCGGGCGGGGGCGGTGCGGGGCGCGCACGGGGCGATAGGCGGAAATCCGGAAGCACTCGCGTCGGCGTCTCAAGCCTTCGGAAGAGGCGGTTCTTGCGATCGACTGCCGCGAACAGTTTTTGATGCCGAGTCACACTCTCGGAAGCGCCAAGGAACAGGATGCCACCCGGCCGCAGGGAGAAGTGGAAGATCGGGATGACCCGGTTCTGAAGCTCCGCGTTCAGGTAGATCAGCAGATTGCGGCAGGACAGAATGTCGATGCGGGAGAAGGGGGCATCCTTGACGATGTTGTGCGGCGAGAAAATGCACATCTCGCGCAGGTCCTTGGCAATGCAGTAGGTGTCGCCCTCCTTCACGAACCAGCGGGCGAGACGGTCGGGGCGAATGTGATCGGCAATGGACTCCGCGTAACGCCCGGCGCGGGCGATCGCGAGTGCCCGCGCATCAAGATCGGTCGCGAAGACTTGCACGTGCGGGACGGAATTCAGACTCGCCATATGCTCCCGAAGCAGGATGGAGATCGAATAGGCTTCTTCCCCGGTCGCGCAGCCCAGGACCCAGACCCGAAGCTGATCGTCCGGTCCCTTTCCTTCGAAAAGACGAGGCAATTGGCGTTCGAGCGCCTCGAACTCCTGCGGGTCCCGGAAGAATTGCGTGACGCCAATCAGCAGATCCTGGAAGAGATGGCGAACCTCTTCGCCGTCACTGCGCAACCGGTTGAGATATTGGCTGATCTCCCCAATCTGGAGCACCTGCATGCGGCGCTGGACCCGCCTGAAGAATGTGTTCCGCTTGTAACCGTGGAAATCGTTGCCGGTCACGGTGCGCAGGATCGTGGCGATTTCGCGGATCTGCTCGGAATGCTGTTCCGCAACATCGTCTGGGCCGGCTTCGCTCACCATGTTGAGACTGGCGATGTACAACGCAACCTGGTCCGGGATTTCGCCGATCGGCAAGGCTAGATCGACTATCCCGAGCGGCCCAGAAGCGCTTCTGTCGTCCTTGTCCGGCAGTTTCCCGTTAGTTTCCCCGATCGAAAGGCCGCCGTATTTCTTGGTTGCGGTCACCCCCGCAGTGCCGTCGTTGCCAAGTCCCGCCAGAATAACGGCAACGGCCCGATCGTGCGCCGTTTCGGCAAGCGAGATCATCATCGTGTCGATGGTGCCTCGGCGGCCGACCGGCTGCTTGGCGGGACGGGTGCGCAGTTCGCCGTCGCGAATGGTAACAATGTCCTGCGGACCACCAACGTAAATGCGTTGCGGCTCGAGTTTGTCGCCGTTGGCGGCAACTTTGACCGAAAGGCCGCCCTCCTGCGTCAAGGCATCGATCACCTGATTGACGGTAAGGCCCTCGAGTTGGTGAACTGCAACGACATAAGCGGCATTCAAATCAGTCGGCAGCGCTTCGAATAGTTTCTCGAGGGAGGGGAGGGACTCGGCGGCGACGCCCACGCCAACGACGGCAAGCGGCTGCACCGGAACAGGCTTTTCCTTCCCGCGGCGAGGCTTTTTCAGTTTTGCGTCCTGCTCCGCCATGTTAATTCCGACCTTCGTTCCTTCCGAACCATAGGCCATGCAGGTCGGAAAGAAACGGAATATCAAACATCCAGTTCGCGTGGTGCGGTTCCAAATCGCAGCGATTGGATCGCGGCCTCACGCAGCGTGGTGGCGTAGTGGCGATACTCCACGGCGCGGGCATCGTACAATTCAGCCACCGCCTTGCGGCCGGTGGCGCGGGCGTCTTCCGCCATGCGTTCCACGAGCGTCACGCGCTCCTCCATCACACGCATGGCGACACGCATCGCCTCGTCCACCTGGTCGATGTTGGCCGCGACCACCTCCGCCGTGTACCCATGGCCGATCTGGCAACGGTACCGGAGCGGCCTGCCACCGCGCACTTCGGACAGAACGCCCTGGCATTCGGGGCAGCTCAGCGCACTTGGATCGGCAATGGCGCGGAGCTTCTCGCTGCCAAGGCGCGCGGCGGCGGCAATGCTTACCTCCAGTGCCAAGCTTGGTTCGGGCGGGCGCATTGGGCCAGCGTCTTCCTGGGCAACGGCTGCGAGGACCGCAGCAAGTCCGGCGGCAGATGCGACATGATCGACTTCAGTGGTTTCAAGCGCCGCAAGCGGCATTTCATCCGCCTCTGCGTCTAGCGGATGCTGGACGATGGCAGTGCCGCCCACCGACTTGATCGCGTGGAGCCCGGACGCTCCGTCGTTGAGCATTCCGGTGAGTACGACGCCAACGGCACGGGACCCGTAGGACAAAGCTGCGGAGCGGAACAAAGGGTCGATCGCCGGCCGCACCATGTTTTCGCGCGGCCCTTCACCAAGCCGTGTCGTGCCATCGATTAGCAGCAGGTGCCGGTCGGGGGAGGCGACGTAGATGTGGCCTGGCTCGATTGGCTGACCGTCGATGGCCTGGCTGACCGGCAATGCGGTGGTGCCTGCGAGCATGTCGGCCAGATAGCCCGTCGACTGGCTTGGGACATGGGTGGCTACGAACAGGGATGCCTGGAAAGTTTCCGGCAACTCGCTGACGATCTGTCTCAGTACGGACCCGCTTCCAGTGGATCCGCCTACGGCGATGATGTCCCTTTTTGCCATGTACGGATCCTCGGGAGTCCCGACAGGGCAACATCGGAGCGACCTGCATGTTCCGCTGCATCACGGGATTCCGACTGGCCTGCACGGAAGCGGCGGTTCGGTCGGTTTGCGCCAAGGGGGACGTCAGCCGCGTCGAGCAGGCGAGCGGGTTCCCTCTTGATGATGGTCGGGGAGACAGGATTCGAACCTGCGACCCCCTGGTCCCAAACCAGGTGCGCTACCAGCCTGCGCCACTCCCCGACGGGCGCTCCGTTAGCAGCGCTTTGCCGAAGCGCGAAGGGTTAATTCGCGTTGCCGTCGCTTGTATTCGTATCCACGTCGATATCGACGTTCTCGGCCTTGTCGCTGACCTTTTCGCCGGTGGCCTTCACGTCGTTGACGATTGCGCCGCCCGCTTCCTTGGCTTCATTGCCGACGGTCGACAGCGTGTCTTCCGCCTTGTTCTCGTCGAACGAGATGGTGGTGGTGCCATTGCCGTCATCCTTGGCAACGTTGCAGGCACTGACGAGAAGCAGGGGCAGGGCGAAGGCAATGCGCATAGAAGTCTCTCCTTGGCTTCGGCTTCAACGACGCTTGCCGCCCGTTGGTTGCGCGTCGATGCCGCCTGACAGCTGGGCAAGTACGGCGGTCCACGCAGCCACGTTCTGGCGGAGCTGCACCGGATCGATCTTGTCGAGCGTATCGTCGGGCGTGTGGTGGTAATCGAAATAGCGCGTGCCGTCCTGCCCGAGCGAAATCCAGGGAGCGCCAGCCTGGATCGCAGGCCCGACGTCCGTTCCATCCGGCTCGGCCTTGTCGAACCTTGCGATTCCAAGCGGAGCAAGGGCCGCGGCAAGCAAGGCATAGCTTGCGGGGTCCGACTTCATCAGCTGGCTTCCGAAACGCCAGATCCGGTCCGCACCGAAGTCGCTTTCCCCGGCAATGGCGTAGCGGTCCATGGCATGTGCCTTCTGATAGGCGATGCCACCGAAGCCGCCAGTCTCCTCAGCGCCGAACCAGACGACGCGGATGGTCCGGAGCGGCCTGCCGGCGTCCATGATGTGCTTGGCGGCGGCAGCGGTGATTGCGACGCCTGCGCCATCGTCGATCGCGCCTGTACCGAGGTCCCAGCTGTCGAGATGCCCGCCCACCAGCAGGATCGGAGCATTGGGGTCGCGGCCAGGGACTTCGGCGATCACATTGCCCGAGGTCGCACCTTCGCGCTGTTCGCTTACGAGGGTCAATCGCATCGTCACCGGTTTGCCGCGCTTGAGGATTCGGGCGAGCTGCTCGGCGTCCGGAACGGCGAGCGCTCCGGCAGGGATCGGCCGTGCACCATTGGCGAACGTCTGAACGCCCGTGTGAGGATTGCGATGGTGGTCGGTGCCAATCGATCGCACGACGATGCCGATGGCGCCCTTCAAGGAGGCGACGGTGGGTCCCTGCCGGCGCGGCGCGCCGAACTGACCATACCCGAGGCCGTCCTGCGTAGGGATCATGTTGTGGTCGATAAATACGATCTTGCCTCGCACGGCGGCGTCAGGAGCCGCCCGTAGCTCGTCGAGGCTGTTGAAGCCGACGACCTGGCCGGTGACGCCCTGTGGTCCGCTCGATCCGCTGTAGCCGAGCGCCGTGACTGCGAGTTTCTGCGGGAAGGGGCCGATGATCTCCGCGCTTTCGGCGCCGCGAGTCCAGACGGGCATGGTGAACTCCTCCACATGCACGTTCGCGAAGCCCATCGCCTTCAGCTTCGCCACTGCCCAGGCACGGGCGCGCGCCTCGGCCTCGGTGGCCGCGAGGCGCTGCCCGACTTCCGTGGTGAGACCTTCAACGATGTCCCATGCATATTCGTCGCGATTCAGTGCGTGGTCGCGAAGTGCAGCGACACGGGGGTCGGCTACCACCGGCGGCGGAGCGGGCGGCGCGGGTTGCGCCGATGTGATCGTCGCGCAGGTTGCAAGGAGGGTGGCGGAGAGGAAGGTCCTGATCATGCGGCCCTGCTAATCGGCGTTATTGATGCTGTCACCAACGCTTTCGTGAGCGGCGCTCATAGCAGGCGCATCTGCTTGCCCGCAGGTGCAGCGAACAGGTCGGTTCGGAGTGGAAATTTGGCGGGCCGAAGTCCGTGCTTCTTCGCTGCGATGTCGAAGCGGGTTCGGATCAGGTCCGACCACGGACCCTGACCACGCATCCGACTGAAGAAGTTCGGATCATTGTCGCGTCCGCCACGAAGCGAACGGATGGTTGCCATGACCTTGCCGGCCCGGTCAGGGAAATGCTCTTCCAGCCAGGCGCGGAACAGCGGCGCAACCTCGTGCGGCAGGCGAACGGGAAGGTAAAAGCCGCCAACCGCCTTCGCATCGGCCGCTGCCTGTACGATATGCTCAAGTTCGTGATCGGTAATCTGCGGGATCACCGGCGCGATGGCCACCGAACAGGGAACACCGGCTTCGTTCAGTGCCCGAACGGCGGCGATCCGTTTGCGCCCGGCCGGGGCGCGAGGCTCGAGAATGCGGCTGATCGCGGGGTCAAGTGACGTCACGGAAACGGCCACGGCTGCGATGCCAAGCTCCGCAGCCGGCTTGAGCAGGTCCAAGTCACGAAGCACCCGGTCCGACTTGGTCGTTATGGTGAAGGGGTGGCGCGTCTCCAGCAGCAGCTCGATTAGAGATCGCGTGACTCGCCAGCGTTCCTCGATCGGCTGGTAAGGGTCTGTGTTCGTCCCCATGGCAATTGGGCGGCACTCATAACCGGGCCGCGCTAGCGCCGAATGCAGAAGCTGCGCGGCGTTCGGCTTTACGAACAGCCGCGACTCGAAATCGACCCCCGGAGAGAGATCATGATAAGCGTGAGTCGGCCGCGCGAAGCAGTAGATGCAACCATGCTCGCAGCCGCGATATGCGTTGACGGATCGGTCGAACCCGATGTCGGGCGAGCTGTTCCGGGTCAGAATCGTCTTGGGGTGCTCGATCGTGACGGTCGTGCGCCGCCTTGGGACGCCGTCCAGCGCTTCGACCTGGTCCAGCCACTCGCCCTCGCTCATCCGCTCCTTCAGGTTGAAGCGGGTTGAGGTCGAATTGCGGGTTGCTCCGCGGCCGTGGCGCGACTCGATTGGCATCGCTCGAGTCTACGCGCATCTCGGAACATATCAAGAACATCAACCTTGCTCGATATGTGCTTTCAGCCTCCCCAGCGCGTCTTCCCACTGACGTGCAATGGACGTGAGATAGCTGCTCGCCTCGGCGAGGCGCTCTCCCTGGAGAGCGAAGCGGCTTTCGCGTCCGACCTTGCGCGGAATGACGAGCCCGACGTGCTCGAGCACTCGCAAATGCTTGGTGAGCGCCTGCCGTGTGACCGAGCTGTCCGCGGCGAGGCTGGCGATCGAGCGCGATCCGCCGCGACTGAGTGAGTCGATGATCCGCAGGCGGGTCGGCTCACCAAGCGCGGCGAACAGATGCTCCGGGGAAGGACCCCCGGAACTCTTAGTTCTCAACATGGGTCCGGATATTCTCGACTTGTGCCGTCCAGCCGCGGTTGTTCATGCGATAGGCTTCGTCGCGACGGTGAGCCGGAATGCCATTGAACCCGCTTTCCGTGACAATGAGTCGTGTCCCTTCGTTTTCTTCGCTGAGAGTAAACTCGACGAGGGTCTTGGGTTCGGCCGAATAGTCCACGTTCGGATCAAGCGCGTACGGGCGCCACCGGTAAGCAAAGCGGTGTGTAGGCTCCATTGTGATGACGTCGGCGTTCCAAGCGATGTGCTCATAGCCTTTGATGGTCATGTGGCCCGTAGACGGTGTACCCGCGGCGAAAGGGCCGTCGAGCGCCACCCCGAACCACTGGCCAAACTCATGGTGGTCAGTCAGCGCCTGCCAAACGCGGGCGACTGGGGCGGCGATGAAAACGTCTTTGGTGATGCTGTCGGACATATGCAACCTCCTGGTTGCTTATCTAGATAGCTCAACGGTGATATGCAACCGCACAGTTGCGCGTTAGTGCGAGAGGCGCGTCTGCCCGACAGGGAATGCAGGCCACTGATGCTGAGCCATGGCTTTCAGCGTCGGCGTCTCGGTATGGTTCAGGCCTTGATAGACCCACATGTTCCGGAGGACGGCGGGAACGTAGTATCGAGTTTCCCAGTAAGAGAGGGACTCGATCCACAGTAGCGGATCGCCCTTGTCATTTATGGAAGCCCAGCGGCTCAGCGGCGTCGGCCCGGCGTTGTAGGACGCGATGACCTTCGGCAGCTGCCCGCCAGTCATGGACGATCTCCGCATCTTCTCGATGAAGCTCTGGCCATATTCCAGGTTGAACTTCGGATCGGTGAGCGTTGCGCGGGAATAAGCGAGGCCTCGCTCCCGCGCCATGTCGGATGCGGTGCCGGGTACGACCTGCATGAGGCCGACCGCCCCGGCGGTGCTCACTGCGTTCAGCTGAAATGTGGATTCCTGGACGATATGGCCATAGGCAAGCGCGGGATCGACGCGCCAGCCATTGATCGGCGCCCAGCGGGGGTTGGGGTAACGATCGGACGGATCCACGACCGCGCCGGGCTGTCCATTGTTGGCAAGCCAGTACTGCGCGCTTGCAAGCTCGAGCCGCTTGGCGAACTCAATCAGCCCGTGGTGCTGGCGAACATCGCCAATGGCTGCCTGATGCCGGATCATTTCATCGGCGCGTTGCCGCTCGCCAATCCTGATCAGCTCGACTGCGCGCTGCACGTTGGGCAGTCCTTGGACCGCCGCAGCAAAGTTGTGCGGCTCCGGCGGAAGGCGCGTATCCAGGCCGAGCGTCTCGCGTGCAAGCAATCCATAGAAGCTTTCGGCGCTGACTGCGGCCTGCTTCAACAGCGGCGCTACGGAACGCGGGCGGCGGCATGCCTGCTCGGCGCGTGCCGCCCAGTAATAAGCGCCGGCCTTCAACTCGCGCTGAACAGCAGTTCCCGCCGTCTCGCGAAAGGCGAGGGAAGCCGCTTCGAAATTATTGAGACGCCAAGCGGCGAGGCCGGAGATCCATGATGCCTGGCTTGCCCATTCGCCGGTTGCCCCGGGGCGCCACGTGTCGGCAACGCGCTTCGCGTTCAGGTCATCTCCGTTGATGTAGTAGATCCAGGCGACCCGCTGCCCCGCTTCAGCCCGCGCATCGTATGTCATGTACGGGCCGGATTGCAGCAAGAGCGCCTCAGCGCCGAGCGCATCATTTGCTTTCACAAGAGGTTCGAGCGCCGTCCGCAGTTGGTCGGCAACCGGATCCCCCTGAACCGGCTTTGCGCGATAGCGGGTCGGCGCGGTCCCAAGGTTCACGACATTGCGCCGAGCGACATACAGCGGCGGCTGGATGGCGCCGCGTTTCAGCGCCATGCGCGCCAATTGCTCGGCCTGCGGCAGGTCCGGAGCTTCGGCAAGAAGGGCCTGGATGGCGGGCAGGGAGACAGGCGGCGAATTGCGGGCGGTGTACAGTTCCGCCTTGGCCACCGGAGTCAGAATGTTGGGCGGCAGGGTTGCAATGCCGGCCTGTGCGCTGGCCCAATTGCCACCGTCGATGGCGTCAAGAACGCCGCGCCAGTCCTTCGGAACGTAGATTGGCTGCACCGGCGGAGCCGGCAGCGGCTGCGGCGCGACGCGGATCGGGGCGGCCGCAGCGGGCTGGCCTTGAACCGGCGCTTTTGTTGCGGCCGGGGGCTGCGCCGCGACAGGCTGATCGGATCGCGGTTGCGTCGTCGACAGTGGAGCAAGTGGGTCCTGCTGAGCCAGAGCGGGTGATGCCGACGCCAGCGCGAGGACAAGCAGCGAGGCACGATTCATGAGTTTTCTTCCATGAGCAGCAGCAGATCGGACCACGCGGACTCCTTGTTGGATGGATATTTCATCATCAGCGATGGATGGAAGGTCGCTATCGTACGAGTCCCTTCCACGCGGTGAACATGGCCGCGAGCGGCCGCCAACGGTTTGCCCAGGAGCGCCTTGGCCGGAACGTCGCCCAGCAAAAGCAGTCGCTGCGGTTTAGCCAGTGCGATATGCTTCCGGGCGATATCCGTGCAGGCATCGAGATCGGCGCCCTTCAGTCCCCCGCCAACCGCGTGGAAGCAGGCGAAGGACGCGCAATAGGCATCTTCCGGCGCGATTCCGATGGCGGCGAGCATCCGCTTGGCAAGGAGCCATGGATCGCCCCCGATCGGCTGGCCGTCCGCAGCGCCTTCGGTACCCGGCGTCTCAGTAAGCAGCATGACGGGTGCATTTTCCTTGCCGACTGGCAAAATACGGCGACCGCCGCTGTGCGCGAGCGGAAGTGCAGGGGCATCGCGCAACCAGTCGCGGAAGAGATCGAGACTGTCGGGGAGCACGAGCGCGCTTTGGGCGGGTGTTGCCAACTTTGCCTCGACCGCCGTTGCGACCGGCGCAATCGGGGCAGGAGCTTTCAGCCAGTCGCGCGGCTCCTCCTGCACTGCCAGGTCGACGCCCGCCTCCAGCCACCAGGCCAGCGCGCTTGCAGCTTCGGCCGCGTCGATATTTTGAAGGTCCCCACCCATGCCATCCCTTATTCGGCTACCATTGACGTAGCGGTCAAGGAATTGGCAGGGCGGTTCTACGCCGAAGCGTCCGAAAGGCGCGACGAGAGGACAAGGTATGAGCGAACGCGAGTCCATGCAGTACGATGTCGTGATCGTCGGCGCTGGTCCCGCGGGGCTGAGCGCTGCAATTCGGCTGAAGCAGCTTGCGGTCGAAACGGGTCGCGAAATCTCGGTCTGCATCCTCGAAAAGGGCAGCGAGGTAGGTGCCCACATCCTGTCGGGTGCAGTGGTGGATCCGAAGGCGCTCGATGAGCTATTGCCGGACTGGAAGGAGCGGGGCGCGCCGCTGAACACGCCGGTTACGCAAAACCATCACTGGGTGCTTACCGGCAAAGGCAAATTCCGGATTCCGGAGTTCCTGATGCCGCCCTTCATGCATAACAAGGGCAATTACACGGTCAGCTTGGGCAATGTCTGCCGTTGGCTCGCCTCGCAAGCGGAGGAGCTCGGCGTCGAGATTTTCCCCGGTTTCGCAGCAGCGGAAATCCTGTTCCACGAAGATGGATCGATCAAGGGTGTGGCGACGGGAGACATGGGCATTTCGCGTGCTGGGGCGCACCGGCCGGACTATCAGCCGGGAATGGAACTGCACGCCCGCTACACCTTCTTCGCGGAGGGTGCTCGCGGTCATCTGACCAAGCGGCTGACGGAGATATTCGGGCTGCGCGACGAAAGCGGCCCGCAGGTATTCGGCCTCGGTATCAAGGAATTGTGGGACGTTCCTGCGGACAAGCATAAGCCCGGGCGGGTTGTTCACACGCAAGGCTGGCCGCTGAACGATGCCTGGGGCGGAGGATTTCTCTACCACCAGGAGAACAATCAGGTCGCACTCGGGTTCGTAGTCGCCCTGGATTACCGGAACCCTTACCTGTCGCCCTTCGAGGAATTCCAGCGTTGGAAGACCCATCCGGCCATCCGTGCCGAGATTGAGGGCGGCAAGCGCGTGTCTTACGGTGCCCGTGCGATCAACGAGGGCGGCTATCAGGCAATTCCGAAGCTGGCCTTCCGTGGTGGCGCGCTGATTGGCTGCTCCGCCGGGTTCGTGAACGTTCCGCGGATCAAGGGTACGCACACGGCGATGAAGTCGGGCATTCTTGCTGCTGAGGCGGCGTTCGAGGCCATGCAAGCGGATCGGTCAGGGGACGTGCTCGCAACGTACGAAACGGCCGTTCATGGCAGCTGGATCGCCAAGGAACTACGGCTTGTGCGCAATGCGCAGCCAGCCGTTGCTCACTTCGGTGGCTTCCTGGGATCGGCCTATGCCGGTCTAGACATGTGGCTGGGCTATCTGGGCCTGTCGCTGCCGTGGACGCTCAAGCACAAGCCCGATCATGAGCGGCTTGCGCGAAAGCAGCATGTGCAGCCCATTGCTTATGCCAAGGCCGACGGAGTGCTGACCTTCGACCGACTTTCCTCGGTGTTCATTTCGAATACCAACCATGAGGAAGACCAGCCGGTTCACCTGACGCTCAAGGATGCCGACATACCCACCGCCATCAACCTGCCCGTCTATGATGGTCCGGAGCAGCGTTATTGTCCCGCGGGCGTTTATGAATTCATCGAAGGGGTTGGTGGTGAGCCTAAGCTGCAGATCAACGCTCAGAACTGCGTCCACTGCAAGACTTGCGACATCAAGGACCCCACGCAGAACATCAACTGGGTGGTTCCCGAAGGCGGCGGAGGACCGAATTATCCGAACATGTAAGCGCCTGATCCTGCTTGCGGGCGTGTCGGCCATGCAGATGTCGCCGGCGAGTGCGCGCGTGGCTGCGCCGCCCGCGCCCTCCAGCCTGACCTATGTCGAAGCCCGGGCGGCGGCGCTAAGCGGGGATCATTCCCGTTCCGCCAAGCTCTTCGCCGCCCTGGCTCAGCAGAGCGGTGACGAAGCGCTCCGGAGACAAGCTGTTACATCTGCCATCGCCGCCGGCGACATTCCGCTGGCGCTGAGCCTTGCCCGATCCGTGCCCGTTGCGCGCCTCCCTCTCGAAGCGCGCCTGCTGTTGATCGGTGAGGAGCTCCGAAAGCGCCGCAACAACGATGCGATTGCGCTTACCGAAGTTCCGAACGCTGGAGTGAATTTGAACTTCCTCGGACCGTTCGTGCGTTCATGGACCGCAGCGGAAAGGAAGGATCTGGGTGGGGCGCTTGGGGCGCTGGACTCTATGCCGGCGAACGGCTTCCTCGCACCTTACCGAGAGCAGCAGCGAGCACTGATCCTTCTCAAGCTGAAGCGCGCTGCTGACGCGCTTCCCTACGTGGATCGTAGCCTTGGTGAGGGTGGGATTCGCGGTCAACGGCTTCGTCTCGCACTCGCGGACGGTCTCGCACGAGCTGGCGACCGCGCCCGAGCGCTCTCGATCGTGCAGAGCATGGAGCTGGACGGTCTGTCGGCGAAGGAGCGACTGGAGCGGCGCGGGCGTTTGGACCTCGGTATCACGAATGCGTCCGAAGCTTTCAGCGACATGATCATGGCCATCGCCGTGGACCTTGGACGAGACGCCGACACCGAGCTCCAGGTACGACTTCTGCAGGTCGCGCGCGCCAGTGATCCCGATAACAGCAGCGCGGCGCTGTTGCTTGGATATTTCCTGACCCGCGAGGGCAGGACCGATGACGGGCTTGCCACGCTTCGCACCGTTCCCGACGATGACCTGTTCGCGGCGGATGCTCGCCAGTTGCAGGCGCGCGTCCTGAGCGACGCCAGGCGGAACGCAGAAGCGCTTACCCTGGCCAGCGGCCTCACGGCCCGCCGGAATGCGACGCCCGATGATTACCAGACGCTAGCTGCTATCCTCGGCAAGGCCGGCCGAAACGTCGAGGCGGCCGATGCTTATGCCCGGGCGATTGCGTTGGCGACGCCCGCGGCCGGTCCGGACGCGTTGTGGCCGATGTATCTCAACCGTGCGTCCGCACTGCAGCGCGCCGGCAAATGGGCCGAAGCAAAGAAGGTATTGGAAGCGGCTCTGCTGATCGCCCCGGACGAGCCACTGCTGCTCAACAATCTCGGCTATTCCAGCCTTGAAAAAGGAGAGGATCTGGAACGGGCGGAAGCGCTCATCCGCAAGGCCGTAGCGCTAGCGCCGAATGATGCCTCGATCACCGACTCCCTTGGCTGGGCCTTGTTCAAGCGGGGCAAGGTCCATGATGCGATCGACACGTTGCAGCAGGCTGCACTGAAGAACCCCAGCGAACCCGAGATTCGCGAGCATCTCGGTGATGCATTGTTCACCGCCGGTCGCCGCTATGAGGCTCGGTTCGCCTGGAGCGCTGCGCTGGTCACGGCCGACGAGGAAGTTGCGGCACGGATCAAATCGAAGCTCGACGCGGGCCTGACACCGGTCACAGCCGCACCTTGAGACTGAGGGACACAGCGTACGCCAAGCTGAATCTGGCGCTGCACGTACGAGGAAAGCTGACCGACGGACGACATGCGTTGGAGACAATCTTCGCATTCTGCGAGGATGGGGACGAAGTTTCAGTCGCACCTGCTGATGATTTTGGCCTCACCGTCGATGGCCCGTTCGCTGCCGGCCTCGCCAGCGGCGTGGACAATCTCGTGCTTCGGGCAGCGACTGCGCTTCAACGTATCGCGGGCGTTTCCGACGGCGCGCAGATACAGTTGACCAAAAATTTGCCGGTAGCGTCCGGGATCGGCGGAGGGTCCGCCGACGCTGCAGCGACCATGCGATTGCTCACGAAACTCTGGGCGGTTGACCCTGAACTGAGCACGTCCGTTGCACCCGAACTCGGTTCGGATGTGCCTGCATGCCTGCTTTCCCTGCCATGCAAAGGAACCGGCGGGGGTGAGGCGCTTGAGCCACTGAACCTGACGGGCGTGAGCGGAGCGCCGGTTCTGCTCGTCAATCCGCTCGTGACGCTTCCTACCGGCACCGTGTTCGCAAAGTGGAACGGGTCGGACGGAGGTCCAGTCGACAACTGGCGAGACGCGCGCAACGATCTGGAGACTGCTGCGACCGAGATAGTACCGGCGGTACGCGGAATCCTCGACTGGTTGCGCGATCAGGAAGGAAGCAGCTTCGCCCGCATGTCCGGATCCGGGGCGACCTGCTTTGCGATCTTTCCGGACCTGGCGCTCCGTGATCGAGCCGCTCAGGCGGTTCCGTCGCACTGGTGGCGTCTCGCAACGCGACTGCGCTAAGGCGCTCGAATGCGTCCAATCCTAACCGCTGCAGCCATGGCGGCCGCCGAGCAAAGGGCGATCGAGGCAGGGACCAGCGTGGAAACGTTGATGGAGCGCGCTGGCGAGGCGCTTGCCGAAGCCTGCTTTCGATTCGCTGCCGGAATGCCGACTCTCGTCGCGTGCGGGCCCGGCAACAATGGGGGTGACGGCTATGTCGCTGCCCGTCACCTCGCCCGACGCGGAGTGGACGTCCGGGTCGCGGCCACGGGCGAGCCGCAAACAGCAGCAGCAATTTGGGCCAGATCGCAGTGGGACGGGCCGGTGGAGGCGCTCGCAACCGCAACGCCGACCTCTATGCTCGTGGACTGCCTGTTCGGAACCGGACTGAAACACGGTCTCGAGGGCGCTGTGTTAGAACAGCTTCTTCAACTTGGGCGCGCGGCAAGAATCGCCGTTGCCTGCGACCTGCCCAGTGGCGTCGAGGCGGACAGTGGGGCAATGCTCTCCGATACGCCCTCCTTCGACCTGACCGTAACCTTCGGAGCGTTGAAACCCGCGCACCGCCTTGCTCCAGCAATGCATTGCTGCGGGCGCGTGGTTCTGGCTGACATCGGCCTTGCGGCAAGCACTGAGTGGCAGGAGATCGGCAGACCGACCCCTCCTCGGCTTAGCCCCGGCGGTCACAAATATTCGCGGGGCCTGGTCCACGCGCTCGCCGGGAAGATGCCCGGCGCCATTGCGCTCGCCGCCACCGCCGCAAGCCGCGGAGGCGCTGGATATGTGCGGGTCAGTACGTCACGGGCCATCGAGAACATGCCGGCGGCCATCGTGCAGACCGACGAGGCGTTAATGAACGATCCACGCATGGGCTGCCTGCTTGTGGGGCCGGGCATGGGCGATTTTCCGCAGGTGCTGACGTTGGCCCTGACCAGCAAAGCGCCCAAGGTCATCGACGCCGACGCGATTGGGCAGGTCGGGGAGCCGGAGCGCCTGCGCGGCCAGGATGCGATCCTTACCCCCCATGCCGGCGAGTTTGCCAGGCTGTTCCGTGAATTGCCCGGCAGCAAGGCCGAGCAAGCGCTGGAAGGCGCGCGCCGCTCCGGCGCGGTGATTGTCTACAAGGGGCCAGACACCTTGATCGCTAGCCCAGACGGACGTGTCGGCTTTGCTCCGCCAGCGCCGGCATGGCTTGCGACGGCGGGGACCGGGGACGTGCTGGCCGGTTTGATCGCGGCCATGCGCGCGCGTGGGCTGGATGGGTTTGAGGCAGCATGTGCTGGCGTCTGGCTGCACGGGCGCGCGGCCGAGCTTGCGGGGCCAGGAATGATTGCAGACGACCTCGCCGCCGCCATTCCGGAAGCGCTGGCCTTGCTGTGAGCGATACGATCATCCGCATCGCCGCCCGTGGAGATGGCGTCGCCGAGGACGGCCGCCACGCTCCCTTCGCCGTCCCAGGCGACCAGCTGCTCGACGACGGAACGGTGGTCGCCGGACCTCACCACCAAGTGCCGCCATGCCGTCACTTTCCAGAATGCGGCGGGTGCCAGCTGCAGCATGCCGATGACGATGCTTACCGCGGCTACCTGGTATCCCGCGTCAGGGGCGCTCTGGCTCAGCACCGGATCGAGACTGAGGTCCGTGATGCGCACCTCTCGCCGCCCAGGAGCCGTCGGCGGGCAACGCTTCGTGCGTTGCGCATGGGGAAGCAGGTCCTACTCGGCTTTAATGCCGAGAAGTCGCACCGAATCATCGACATCCGGGAATGCCATATCCTGCGACCCGAGCTGTTCGCACTCGTTGCGCCCTTGCGGGAGCTGCTGGGCAAGCTGATGAGCCAGCGCCGCCCGGGCGATGTCCAGCTGACCTTGGCCGATCAGGGTCCCGACATCAGCCTGCAGGGGGTGGAGCCTTCCGGATTGGAAGCTGTCGAGGCGCTTACCGCCTTCTGCGAACGATATTCAGTCGCCCGGTTGAACATCGATCAGGGGTTCGGCCCCGAAGCCTATTTCGAGCCGGCGCCCGCAACCATTACTTTGTCCGGTGTTCCGGTGACCCTGCCGGCTGGTGCATTCCTGCAGGCCACGGAGGACGGAGAGGCGGCGCTGGTAGCCGCTGTGTGCGAGATCGTCGAAACATCGACGCGCACGGCGGACCTGTTCGCAGGCCTCGGCACCTTCGCCTTTGCTCTCCAGGGGCAGGTCTATGCCGCCGAAGCGGGCAGGGACACGCTGCTTGCAATGACCTCAGCTGCGCGGCGGGCAGGGCGGAGCATCGCTCCGGAGCATCGCGATCTTTATCGTCGTCCGGTCGCGGTCAATGAGCTTGCGAGTTTCGAAGCCGTGGTTCTCGATCCACCGCGTGCCGGCGCGGAAGAGCAGGTACGGCAGCTTGCGGGCTCGTCAGTGTCCCGGATCGCCTACGTCAGCTGCAATCCGGCGACCTTCGCGCGCGATGCGGCGCTGCTCGCCGGTGGCGGATATGCACTGGCCTGGGTTCGACCTGTCGGTCAGTTCCGCTGGTCGACCCATGTCGAACTGGTCGGCTGCTTCCAGAAGTAGATCATCCCAAGCAAGGGAATTAGGGCAGGACCGGGTATGCCAAGGCCGCCTAGGGCCATCTGCAGCAGGGCCAGGAAGTAGGTTCCAAGCAACAGCATTCGGCCCGTTGTTCCCATGGGCATTGCAAAGACCATCGCGGCTGTCAGGGGCAGGGTGTCGTAGCTGAGCAAGTACGGCGTTCCGAACACCGAGGCCGCGAGGAACAACGCATTCGCACCCCAGTCGTCGGCGGCAGGCCTGCGGATGAAGCGAGATACGATGAACCCCGTTGCGATGAGGCTCGCCGCGGCTTGAACGATCCTGGCGAGGTCCACCGACACCCCGGCGCTGCGTAGGTTCATGAACACGGTGGGCATGAAGGGCCCCGCCAGCACTTCCTGGTCGCTGAGAACGCGCGACTGAGTGGCCAACCCCTCGTGAAGATAGGCAGTCCAGGGCTCAACACCCCAGAGTGCGATGCTCAAGCCCAGGATTGCGGCGCTGGAGAGCGCTGCGGCACCAATCACCCGCCACTCCCTTGCGGCGAGCAGCATCAAGGGAAAGAATAGCCCCAGTTGAGGCTTGAGCGTCAGCAGGCCCAGCAGGG
>JBJMUK010000113.1:0-11208 GCA_045811225.1 Sphingomicrobium sp.
CGAAGCACCAGACACCAAGATGCTTCGTGAGGCCATGCGTATCGCCAATGGGCACCTCGATTATCTCGATTATCTGCTGGATCACCGGCGCTGGCTTGCCGGACCGGGCCTAAGCCTCGCCGACTTTACGGCGGCGGCCCATCTGTCGGTGGTGGACTATCTTGGCGGCCTGGATTGGCGCGGGCACAAGCAGACAAAGGATTGGTACTCGGTCATGAAGTCGCGACCCTGTTTCCGGCCGCTCCTAGGCGAGCGGATGGAAGTGATCGTCCCGCCCCAGCACTACGACAAGGTGGATTTCTAGGCCGCGGTACTTGCCGGCTGTCCGGACACCGCCGTCACCAGGTAATTGAGGGACAGATTTTCGCTCAGGTGAAGCCCACGCGTGGGCGACCAGCCGATGCCCTCGAAGTCGACGCACTGAAGCCCGGCATCCCCAAGCAGCACCTTCATTCGCTCGGGCGGAATGAACTTGTCGTAATCGTGGGTGCCCTTGGGAATGCGGCCAAAGCCCTCCGCCAGGGTGATCGTTAGCAGCTTCGACCAACTGGTCTGGTTCGGCGTGGACAGGATCAGTAGCCCACCCGGGGCAAGCCGCCGCGCGAGTGCCTTCACGAACGCTGCTGGGTCCGCGACATGTTCAACCACTTCCAGCGAAGTGACGAGGTCGAAATGCCCTTCGACGTCCTCCACCGCCGCCGAACGATAGTCGATCTTGAACCCCTGCGACGCCGCATGTTCCTGCGCCGCCTGGATCAGTTCAGGGGCCGCATCGACTCCGGTGACGGCTGCACCCATTCGGGCAAGCGGTTCCGTCAGCAGCCCTGCCCCGCAGCCAACGTCCAGCGCCGTCTTTCCTTCCAGCGGCCGTCGCGCGCACTCATCCAACGACCAATGCTGATCGATGCGGTCGCGAATGTAGGACAGGCGGACCGGATTCAGCTTGTGCAGCATCGCCGAGGAGCCGTTCGGGTCCCACCAATCCTCGGCCATCGCGCCGAAGTGCAGGGCCTCACTGTCCAGGATGCTTGTGCTTGTCATGCCCCCTTTCTAACAGGGCGCCGCAATTGCTTCTACAGGACAGCCGCGAACAGCCATGGCTCGCATCGTGATGAAATTTGGCGGAACGTCGATGGCGGGCATCGAGCGGATCCGTAACGTCGCCAGCCGAGTGAAGCGCGAGGCGGAAGCAGGCAATGAAGTGCTGGTCGTCGTTTCGGCGATGGCCGGAGAGACCGATCGCCTGGTGCAGTTGTGCCGGGAGGCGGCAGCGCTGCACGACCCCAAGGAATATGATGTCGTGGTCGCAAGTGGTGAGCAGGTCACTGCGGGACTGCTCGCGATGACCCTGCAGGGCATGGGCCTCAAGGCGCGCAGCTTCATGGGCTGGCAATTGGTCCGCTCGGTCGGCGCGCACGGGAACAGCCGGATCGAAGCGATCGAACGCGAACTTCTCGATGAAGCGCTGCACGGCGGTACAGTGGCGGTGATCCCAGGCTTCCAGGGCGTGAGCGAAGACGGGCGCGTGACGACGCTTGGCCGCGGCGGGTCCGACACTTCGGCAGTCGGCATCGCGGCCGGCGTCGGAGCCGATCGCTGCGACATCTACACCGACGTCGACGGCGTCTACACGACCGATCCCCGCATTGTGCCAAGAGCGCGCAAGCTCGATCGCATCACGTTCGAGGAAATGCTGGAAATGGCTGGCGTCGGCGCGAAGGTGCTGCAGACGCGATCGGTAGGCCTCGCAATGCGCGAGAACCTGCCGCTGCGGGTATTGTCGGCCTTCGAAGACGTGCCTGGAACCGAAGTCGTCGCTGAATTGGGAGCGGACATGGAACGCAATACGATCGCCGGGATCGCGACCGACCGGAACGAAGCCAAGATCACACTGACCCGGCTGGCCGACCGCGCGGGTGTCGTCGGAGCGGTCCTGGCGCCACTTGCGGACGCCGGGATCGCCATCGACATGATTGTTCAGGCCGCAAGCCGCGAAGGCGAAGTCAGCGACATCACCTTCACCGTCCCTACCGCTGCCATCCATCAGGCGATGGCGGCGATCGAGGCGCACAAGGACGATATCGGCTATGACGAGATGCTCCATGACCCGAACGTCGCGAAGGTCAGCATTGTCGGCGTCGGCATCCGGTCCAACCCGGTGCTCGCAGCGACCATGTTCAAGGCGCTCGCGGAAGCCCGGATCAACCTGATCGCGGTGTCCGCAAGCGAGATCAAGGTCAGCGCACTGTTGACCGAGGACCAGATGGAAACCGCCGTCCGAGTGCTCCACACCGCCTTCGGGCTCGACAAGCCTGATCAGGGAGCGGCGGCGTGAGCGGAGAAGGCGTGATCGCTGAGCCGCGCGCGATGCACGGGGGCGTCGGGTATAGCCGACTGACCGAGCTGATGAAGCGCGGCACCGATTTCCTCGGCTGCGACTATGCCATTCTCGGCGGCGCCATGAGCTGGGTCAGCGAGCGCAACCTGGTGTCCGCAATCTCCAATGCAGGCGGCTTCGGAGTGATCGCCTGCGGTGCGATGAACCCCGAACTGCTGGACCGCGAGATCAGCGAGACCAAAGCACGGACCAGCCGGCCGTTCGGCGTCAACCTGATCACCATGCATCCACAGTTGAGTGATCTGATCGACGTTTGCGCGCGGCACAGTGTCAGCCATGTCGTGCTTGCAGGCGGGCTCCCGCCAGGCGGCGCAATCGACCGGATCAAAGGCAATGGCGCTAAGCTGATTGCTTTCGCCCCTGCCCTCGCGCTTGCCAAGAAGCTGATGCGGTCGGGCGCGGACGCGTTGGTAATCGAGGGGATGGAAGCCGGCGGCCATATCGGGCCGGTCTCGACATCCGTGCTCGCCCAGGAAATCCTCCCCACGGTGTCCCGCGACATCCCGGTCTTCGTTGCGGGCGGCATTGGCCGGGGCGAGGCGATCGCTGCTTACCTGGAAATGGGCGCGGTGGGCGTCCAGCTCGGCACGCGCTTCGTTTGCGCGACCGAGAGCATCGCGCACGCGAACTTCAAGAAAGCATTCATCCGGGCCTCCGCACGTGATGCCATCCCGAGCGTTCAGATCGATCCTCGTTTGCCCGTCATCCCGGTTCGCGCACTGAAGAACCGGGAAATGGAGAATTTCGCCGCCAAGCAGCGGGAGGTGGCGCAGCAGTTGGACGAAGGCGCAATCGAGATGGCCGAGGCCCAGCTGCAGATCGAGCATTACTGGGCGGGTGCCCTCCGCCGGGCGGTGATCGATGGCGATTGCGAGAGCGGGTCCGTCATGGCTGGCCAGTCCGTCGGCATGGTCAATCGTGAAGAGCCGGTCAGCGAGATCATCCGCGAGCTGGTTGACGAAGCCGCCGCCGCCCTGGGCAGCCGGGGCTAGGCCGCAGCTGTAGCCCGGTGGCGAAAGGACCGGGTCATCCGCCACAATTCCGTGATGATGTTCACGGACCAGATCACGATCACGGCAATGACAGCAATCTTGCAGGCCAGGTCCAGGCTCGTCTGCAGTCCAGCCGTCTTTTCAGCTGGCATGCCGGTCGCAACCACGGTCATCCAGCTTCCCGCACGGTATACGACCGCCGCGATCACCAGTGCACCGCAGGCTGTTGCTGCGCCGAGCAGCCCGCTGACGAGCTTCGACCGCGGACGGAGCCAGCGCATCAGGTTGAATGCCAGTTGAGAGGCCAGCAGCGCAGTGACCGGCCAGAACAGGTCCTGCCAGACGGGAGCGGCGACTAGGCGGAACTCGCTGCCGGGGAAATGCGGAGTCGGAATTACGCCAACCCACCATAGGAGGATCAGAATCCCCGCTGCCACTTCAAACACGGATTCGTAGACGCTCTTGCGCCGGTCGAGCACGTCGGGAAGCTCGCTCGGTTTCCAGTGCCTGCACTGCTTGGCGGAGCGGCCTCCGAAGCGTTCGATGAAGACGAAGATGATGGTGACCCAGCCGACGCTCGATGCCGCCGCCCACCACAGGGAGCCAAGATAGCCGGTGATCAACTGACCCGGCTGGCCCCCGGAAAGCAGTGCCTTCACAACCGCGATGCCGGTCACCACGGCAAGAACGATGCCGACGATGATCTTCAGGAAGTGGACGTAGAAGGGGTAAAGGTCGGGCCCGATCAACCACTGCTGCTTGCGATAGCGTGCAGCGATGGTGATGGGGTGGCCGAAGTCCTGCAACAGGGCGTTCCAATCGACGCTGCCGGTTCTCTCCTCCTGCTCCTCGGCACGTGCGAGCAGCAGGTCGCGAAGCTCGGCCACGATATCCTCGGCCTCAGCCGGCGGCAGATTGCGGCGGACGTCCGCCAGATAGCGTTCGAGCAGGTCCATCATTTATCTCCCTCGGAGAGGCGGACGATGGATGCGGTCATCGCATTCCATTCGCCGAGCAATTGGCCGAGCAACCGCTCGCCATCTGTTGAAAGCCGGTAGAAGCGCTTGTTGCGTTTGCCCTCTTCCCGCCATTCGCTGGTCAGGAGCCCTTGGGACTCAAGACGGCGAAGCATGGGATAAAGGGCGCCTTCGTCGATCTTCAGGCCCGCGTCCTCGAGCATCTGGCGCAGCGTGTAGCCGTACCGTTCCTCCCGAAGCGCGGCGAGAACGGCGAGGCCAAGCGCGCCGCGCCGAAGCTCCACCTTCAGCTTGTCATAGAGGTCGTCGTCAATCGGCATAGCTGTGCGTCACATCCTATGTGTTACATACTATATGACACACAGTACGGCAGCGATCAAGAGGCTACATCTTCACGCCTCCGCCCCGCTTGGAAGGGCGGCCCGGGTCTGGTAGCCATTCGCCGCAATGCCGCTCACCGCCGCCGCCTCCGCACGCGAGATCCTGACGGGCCTCCACGAGATCATGGCCAAGCGTGGCAGCGCACAGGCCAAGCTGGACCGCGTCGTCGACCTGATCGCAGAAGCAATGACGAGCGATGTCTGCTCGATCTACCTGCTGCGCGACAGCACGCTGGAACTCTACGCGACGCACGGGTTGCGCAAGGAAGCCGTGCACGTCACTCGGCTTGCACTTGGGCAGGGCCTGGTCGGGACCATCGCAGAAGAAGCGCGGATCCTGAACTTGGCGGAAGCCACCACTCACCCGGAATTCGTCTACCGCCCCGAGACTGGCGAAGAGCGCTTCCACAGCTTCGCCGGCGTTCCCATCATCCGTCTGGAAAACCCGATTGGGGTCCTTTGCGTCCAGCACGCGGAAGGCCGCGGTTACGACGATGTCGAGATCGAGGCGCTGCAGACGGTGGCAATGGCGGTATCGGAAATGATCGCTGCGGCTCGCCTGGTCGACGGTTCCAAGGGCGGCACCAAGCAAAGCGGTCCGCTCCGGCTCTCCGGGCTCCGGCTCGTGGCGGGAATGGCCAAGGGCCAGGCGGTGTTCCATCAGCCGCGCATCGTCATCGAACATACGGTCGCCGACGACGTCGAGGCCGAGCGTGCGCGCGTTTACTCTGCCTTCCGCCGAATGCGCGAGCAGATCGACACCATCACTCGTGAGGCCGAGTTTGGCGCGACCGGGGAGCATGCGGAGATCCTCGAGACATACCGCATGTTCGCCTATGATGAGGGCTGGTCGCGGCGCATCAACGAGGCAATCGACAGCGGCCTTACCGCCGAAGCCGCCATCGAACGTGTGCAGCAACGGACCCGCGCACGTATGCGCGAGATCGACGATCCTTTGCTGCAGGAGCGGATGCACGACCTGGAGGACCTGTCGAACAGGCTGCTCCGCATCGTTTCCGGGCGCATGGGAACGGCAGCGCAGACCGGCCTCAACAAGGACACGGTGCTGATCGCCCGCAACCTTGGGCCTGCCGAGTTGCTGGAATATGACCGTCGTCGGCTAAAGGCGGTGCTTCTGGAAGAAGGTTCGCTGACGGCGCACATGACTATCGTTGCCCGAGCGATGGGTGTGCCGGTCGTGGGGCGGCTGACGGATATCCGCCACAGCGTCAACGAAGGCGAGGCGATCCTCGTCGACGGCGACAATGGCAGCATCATCATCCGCCCGAACCGGTCGCTCGCGAACAGCTTCGAGCATCGAATGGCGGTCAGCCACAAGCGCCGCGCCCAATATGCGGCCATCCGCTCGCAGCCCGCGCGAACCACGGACGGCACCGATGTCAGCATCATGGTCAACGCCGGCCTTGCAGAAGACGCCGGAGCGCTCGACAGCACGGGGGCCGACGGCATCGGGCTGTTCCGGACCGAGTTCCAGTTCCTAGTCTCTGCCACGCTTCCCGGTCGTGACCGGCAGCAGAAGCTGTACTCGAAAGTGCTCGAGGCGGCCGGCGACCGGCCGGTAGTCTTCCGCACCGTCGATATCGGCGGCGACAAGGCGCTGTCCTATCTGACCGACATCCGCGACGCGTCGGAGAATCCAGCGATGGGCTGGCGCGCGCTGCGGCTGTCGCTGGACCGGGCGACCCTGATGAAGGCGCAGGCCAGGGCGCTGATCGAAGCATCGTCCGGCTCGACGCTGCGAGTCATGTTCCCGATGGTTTCGGAGCCTTGGGAATATGAACAAGCCCGCGCCATCATCGAGGAGCAGGTCGCCTGGGCGAAGAAGAACAAGAAGGGCGTGCCCAGCCGCATCGAGTTCGGGGCGATGCTGGAAGTGCCAAGCTTGGCCGAAATGCTAGACCAACTCCTGCCGCGTGTGGACTTCCTTTCCATCGGCACCAACGACCTGACTCAGTTCCTGTTCGCTGCCGACCGCGCCGACCCGCGCCTGGCCGAGCGATACGACTGGCTGAGCCCGGCGATCCTGCGCTTCCTGCGGCGCGTTGTTCGCGCCTGCGACGAGGCCGGGGTCGCCGTCCGAGTTTGCGGCGAGATGGGCGGAAGGCCGCTCGAAGCCATGGCATTGATCGGGATCGGCGTACAAAAACTGTCGATTACGCCAGCCGCCGTTGGACCGGTGAAAGCCATGGTTCGCTCATTGGACGCAGCCGCAATCCGCTTCCGAATGGAGCAGCTTCTCGCCAGGCCGCCACGCGACATGCGAAGGACGCTTGCGGACTGGGCAAAGCGCCATTCCGTGGCGATCGACTAGGCGCCGCAAGCGGTTGACACGTTAACGCCACTGCTCGAACAGTGCCTGCAACTCTAGAGGGGCAATTGATGGTCGATACGGACGAGACGAACATCGCTTCGGTCGGTGAACGGCTGCGCGTCGCGCGCGAAGCCAAGGGTCTCGCGCTGGAGGACGTCGCCGCACAAACCCGCATTCCCCGGCGACACCTCGAGAGCCTTGAGCAGTCCGATTGGGCGAACCTGCCTGCCCCCACGTACACTATGGGATTCGCGAAAAGCTACGCGTCCGCCATTGGCCTCGACCGAATAGAGATTGGCGACCAGTTACGAGCCGAGATGGGCGGCGCGCGATCGACGGCCAACGACGCCGAAGTTTACGAGGCCGCCGACCCCGCCCGGACGATGCCGAAGTGGCTGGTGCTGGGCGCTGTCGTCGCCTTGGTCGTCCTGGTCGTCGGAATGGCTTGGTACAGCCGGCAGTCCCTTGAGGGGCCTGACGAAGAGGCGGTCGCCGCGCCCGCGGATGATCAACAGGCTCCTGCGGCCCAACCCCCTGTGGCCGCATCGCCCGTCCCTGCACCTGCGCAAGGCCCGGTCGCGTTGACGGCCAGCGAACCGGTGTGGGTGCAGATCTACGAGAAGAGCGGGAAGACGATATTCCAGGGCGAGCTTGCCGCTGGCCAGAGGTTTGACGTTCCTTCGACGTCGACCGCGCCACTACTCAAGACTGGCAAGCCTGAAGCCCTGCGCATAACGGTCGGCACCGCCAACGCACCGGCTGTCGGCCCGGCGGCAACGACAGTGCGCGATGTCAGCCTGCTCGGGCCGGACCTCATGCGTGCGCCCGCTGCGGCTCCGGCGCAACAGCCGGGCGCCAACGTTCAGCCGCGCTGACGATTCATCCGCGCGCAAGCTGCGCGGCGCCAGACATGGCCGCAAAGGTATCGAGGATTGATTATGAGTTTCGGAATTAAGCTCGCCACGGCCGCACTCCTGCTGTCGGCTGCATCGGCTTCGGTCGCGCAGAACCAGCCAAGTCCGGAGCAGAGGATACAGCGGCTGGAAAATCAGATCCGCCAGCTGCAGGGTCGCGTGTTCGTGAAGGGCCAGCCCGCCGACACTGCCGGTTATGTCTATGAGCCTGCTGCAACCCAGTCCTCCGTCACCGCCGTTAACGACCGCCTTGCAGCGCTGGAGCGTCAGATGGCGGACATCCTCCGCCAGGGGGAAGAGAATGGCCACAGGCTTGGAACCATCGAGGCCGATCTAGCGAAGGTTCGCACGGACCAAGGCCAGCGGATCGCGACTCTGGAACGGCGCGCCGATGAGGCCGCGGCCGCAGCTGCCGCCGCCCCCGTGGTCGCCCTGCCGCCAAACACGACGGTTGGGACCAACCAGCCGGTGACCCGTCCCAGGCCGGACGCGCCCTCGGCGACCGGAAGCAAGCCCGCAACCACGACGGCGGCGCTCACGGACCCCGGCGAGGATGCCTACAGCGAGGGCTTCCGCCTGTGGCAGGACGGGCAATTTGATGCGGCAACGCGGTCATTGCGCGCTTTCGTTGCGGCTTATCCGAAGCACCGACGGGTGAGCTTTGCCAATAACCTGATCGGCCGCTCTCTGTTGGATTCCGGCCAAGCGCGCGAAGCCGCTGCAGTTTTGCTCGCCAACTACCGAGCGAACGAAAATGGCGAGCGTGCGCCGGACAGCCTGTACTATCTTGGCCAATCTCTGATGAAGCTTGGTCAACCTGGGCAGGCCTGCAAGGCCTATGCGGAGCTCGAAGACGTCTATCGCGGCAAGATCCGCCCCGATCTGGCCAAACTGCTGCCGCCTGCCAAATCGCAGGCGGGGTGTAGCTGACGACCGTCCCGCCGCAGCTCGTCGCTCGCTTTTCGAGTGACCTTATGCGGCTGCACGGCGATGCGCGTCAGCTCGGCGTCGCCGTATCCGGCGGTCCAGACAGCCTTGCGTTGCTTTTGCTTGCATCGGCCGCCTTCCCCGGCCGAGTGCGTGCCGCAACCGTCGACCATGCATTGCGCGAAGCGAGTGGCGGCGAGGCGCATTTCGTGGCGGAGATCTGCAAGTCACGGGAGATTCCTCATTCGGTGCTACACGCCGAGTGGGAAACCAAGCCCGCCGCGAACATCCAGGCTTCGGCTCGCGAAAAGAGATACGATCTGCTCGCCGACTGGGCGGGCGTGCAGGGCCTGACTGCAGTGATGACTGCCCACCACGCCGATGACCAGGCGGAGACGATCCTGATGCGTCTCGCGCGTGGGGCCGGGCTGCGGGGCTTGGCCGGAATTCGTCCAGCACGGCGATTGGCCCGCGGCGTGACCCTGATCCGCCCGCTGTTGCATTGGACCCGCGAGCAGTTGCTTGAAGTCGTCGATCGGGCCGGCATCACGCCGATCGACGATCCGTCCAATGCCGACGATCGCTTCGATCGCACGAAGATGCGCAGCTTAGTTCGGGCATCGTCGCTGGACGCCCAGCGCCTGGCCCAAAGCGCATCCAACTTGCGCGATGCCAACGAAGCGCTGGACTGGGCGGTGGCGCAGCAGATGGAAGCCCGCGTAACGCGCGGACCCGACCAAATTGGTTTCGATCCGCACGGCCTGCCCCCCGAGTTGGTGCGCCGCATGGTGGTGAAGCTAATGGTCGAGCTTGGCGCAGCCGAGCCGAGTGGGCCCGACTTGTCCCGAGCGATGACGGGGCTGGCGGAAGGTGAGACGCGGACGCTGGCTGGTTTAAAACTGTCCCCCGGCCCTCACTGGCGGATCTCACGGGCGCCCCCTCGAACTCGCATCCGCTGAACTCCCGCCACCTGCTGTTGGCTGTTTGCGCGAACCACGCGACCATTTTCAAATTCTCCCACCCGTTCAACGGCCCTTCGGGCATTGAGGTCGGGTAAGAAATTGGGAAAGCTACAGGTTCTGGGCGAATTCTAACATCAATCAAAGACCACGGGTTTGCGGGAAGATAGGTATGCGGCAGTTAAGCGTATCGGGGGGCTCTGTCGTTTCTTGCTAGACGGCCACTTTCTCGCACCGTTGATCAATCGGTGGTCGAGGCACACCAAATTGTCCGCAGAAGACCGGAGCGCCGTCCAGGAGCTTCCGTTCACGCGCAAGGTATTCGGAAAGGATGCCTACCTGGTTCGCGAGAATCAGAAGGTGGACTCTTGTTCGCTGCTCATTCGTGGGTTTGCCTTCCGGCAAAAGCTTCTTCGCAATGGCGGACGGCAGATCATATCGTTTCACATTCCAAGCGAGTTCGTCGACCTCCAGAATGCACTTCTCGATGTGGCGGATCACAACGTGCAAAGCCTCAGCCGATGCGAAGCCGCGATCATTCCGCGGCAGGCGCTACTGGACCTGGCTGATGAACGGCCGAACGTCCGCAATGCGATGTGGGTCGATACGCTGGTCGATTCCTCGGTATTCCGGGAGTGGGTGGTCAACGTAGGTCGTCGCGATTCCCGGGCGCGCATCGCGCATTTGCTGTGCGAATTGGCCTTGCGCCTGAAATCGTCAGGGCAGGGCGACGACGGCAGCCTGGAATTCCCCGTGACGCAGGAACAACTCGCCGATGCGACCGGGATGACTCCGGTACATACCAATCGCACCCTTCAGGCGTTGCGGAAGGACGCGCTGATCCAGCTTACGACCCGCTCCCTGACCGTGATGGACTGGGAGCGGTTGAAGGAAGTCGGAGATTTCGACGAGCTGTACCTGCATCAGCAGGTTTGAGGTTTAGCCGAGCACTTCCAGTGCGGCGGCATAGGCAACCGCGTTCTGCGGTGGCAGGTGGATCAGGCGATCACGCCTGATGGTTTTCAGCGGAGTCTCATTGCTCCGCAGCTTTTTCGTCTTCTGTTTCATCATCTTCACTAGGTACTTGAGTTTCATGACTCGTCGATGACGAGCCTCCGCCACGCATCTGTTCCGTGCGGGCGGCACGTTCGGCAAGGAGCGTCCACGCCGCTTCGGAGCGACGGCAACGATCCCGCACATTGTCGAGGGTTGCGGCCTGTGCATCCGCCCCCGCCTGCGCGGCGCGGGCGAGATAGAATTGCAACTGGGGCGAGGGTGCTACGGCCATAAGGGTGAGGGGCGAGCGCTCAGCGCCCGCCCCGTCCGATT
>JBJMUK010000114.1:0-13768 GCA_045811225.1 Sphingomicrobium sp.
TGGGGAGCGTAAAGGAATACAGGCCGTAGGCGACCGACACGCCCGCCGCGAGAAGGATCGGTTGCACCGTTTTCTCGGCTTCACCCGGCAGAAGGGCGCCGACGATCAGCCCGGCCACAATCCATCCGATCGTACCGAACACGCGAATGGCAGGGAATTGCCGTTCGGGATCGGTGATTGAATTGAGCGCGACTGAATTGGAAAGCGCGATCGTCGGCATGTAGGCAATCAGCACGCCCAGCGTTGCCATGAACATGACGCTCGCATCTGCGCCGACATGGGTGAGCAGGAACATCAGGCCCGCCGCTGCAAGGTGGAGGACGCCCATTACCTTCTCGGCCGCGAAGTAACGGTCTGCCACTGCGCCGACGAACAGAGGAGCGAAGATCGCGGCCCAGCCCTGCGACGAATAGATGGTTCCGATGGAATCCTGCAGGCCGTGATTTGCCAAGTAATTCGAAAAGGGCACGAACCACGCGCCCCAGACAAAATATTGCAGGAACATCATCGCGGACAGCCGCGATCGAGTCGTCATGTCCATCGGTCGTCTCTCCCCGGAGATTTTTGGTTATTGCGCCAGGCCGAGCACGCGCTGGATCTTTCCTTCGTCCAGTTCGGCGCTCGCGAAATCGTCGAACGCATGTTCGACCTTGCGGATCATGTGGCTGGCGATGAACGGCGCGCCCTCTGCTGCGCCTTGTTCGGGATGCTTGTAGGCGCATTCCCATTCGAGCACCGCCCACCCGTCGTAACCGTAGTGCGTGAGCTTCGAAAAGATCTGCGTGAAGTCGACCTGCCCGTCACCCAGCGAGCGGAAACGGCCCGGGCGGTCAGCCCAGTCTGAATAGCTTCCGTAGACGCCGGCGCGGCCATTGGGGCGGAACTCGGCATCCTTCACGTGGAAGCATTTGATCCGCTCGTGGTAGATGTCGATGTGCTCAAGATAGTCGAGCTGCTGCAGGATATAGTGGCTCGGATCATAGAGCATGTTGCAGCGCGGGTGATTGCCGACCTTGTCCAGGAAGCGTTCGAACGTCACACCATCGTGCAGGTCTTCCCCCGGGTGCAGCTCGAACGCGGCGTCAACGCCATTTTCGTCGAACACGTCCAGGATGGGCTTCCAGCGGCGCGCGAGCTCTGCGAAGCCTTCCTCAACAAGCCCCTTGGGCCGTTGCGGCCACGGATAGACGGTGTGCCACATCAGTGCGCCCGAAAAGGTCGGATGCGCGGTCAGGCCGAGCCGGCGGCTCGCCACGGCGGCGCTCTTCACCTGCTCGACGGCCCACTCGGTCCGCTCCTTTGGCTTGCCGCGCACTTCCGGCGCAGCGAAGCCGTCGAACAGCTCGTCATAAGCGGGGTGGACGGCGACCAGCTGGCCCTGCAAGTGGGTGGACAGCTCGCTTATCTCGACACCGGCGTCGCGGCAGATGCCGGCGACTTCATCACAATAATCCTGGCTTTCCGCGGCCTTTTTCAGGTCGAACAGGCGGCCGTCCCAAGTCGGAATCTGCACGCCTTTGTAACCAAGGCCTGCAACCCACTTCACCATGCTCGGAAGGCTGTTGTACGGTGCTTCGTCCCCGGCAAATTGCGCGAGGAAAATCCCGGGACCCTTCATGATCTGTCTCCGTATATGTCGACCCATGCAGCACCTTGCGCGCTGCTGTCGTAAGCGGCCTGAATAAAGCGCATGCCCGCCACGCCGTCGGTGAGGCTGGCGTAGCTTGGTTGCGCGGGCGAGTTGCCGCGCACCGCATCGGCAAAGTCGCGGTAAATGTTGGCGAAGGCTTCCAGATAGCCTTCCGGGTGCCCGGACGGCGTGCGAGTCACAGACATAGCCGAGTCCCCGAGATATTTGCGGTCGACGCCGGGCGTCCAGAGCTGCTCCGGCTGGCCGCGCGGGCTAACCCGGAGGCTGTTGGGCTGCTCCTGCCGCCAGTGCAGGCCGGCTTCCTCGCACCAGACGGAGATTTCGAGGCCATTGGCGTCGCCAGTGCAGATCTGGCTTGCGACCAAGGTTCCGCGCCCTCCGTTCTCCAGGTGGAACATGGCGGATCCATCGTCGTCCAGCAGGCGGCCCTCGACCGCAGCGCGGATTTCCGCACTGATCCGGGTCATGCGCGCACCGGTGATATATTCGACCAGGTTGAAAGCGTGGGTTCCGATATCGCCGAACGCGCCTGCGAGCCCGGAGCGTTTCGGGTCGATCCGCCACTCCGCCTGCTTGCCGACGCCATCTTCAGCCTTGGCGAGCCAGCCCTGCGTGTACTTCACGGCAACCCGCCTCACCGCGCCGTAGCGACCACCGGCGACCAGCTCACGCGCCTGCCGAACCATCGGGTAACCGGTATAGGTGTGCGTGACGCCAACCAGTCCCCCGGTCCGCTCGGCCACGGCCGCAATCTCGACTGCAGCGTCGAGCGTATCGGTCAGCGGCTTGTCGCACAGAACCGGGAAGCCCGCTTCCAGCGCGGCAATCGCTGCCGGCGCGTGGACATGGTTCGGAGTCACGATGGCGATGAACTCGGCGCCGTCCGGCCGTCCGCGCTCCCCCTTCAGCAGGTCGGCGAAACTCGCGTAACTCCGGTCCGGTGCAAGGCCGATGGCATCGCCCGACCGGCGCGCGCGTTCGGCGTCGCTGCTGAGTGCTCCGGCAACCAGCTCGCAGTTGCCGGCAATCGCTGCCGCGATCCGGTGAACGGGTCCAATGAACGCGCCTTCGCCGCCGCCGATCATTGCAAAGCGGACGGGGTCCTTCACGAGCATTGCGGTGGCGCCTTAAACGTGAAGGGATTTGAGGTAGGCGAGGCTCTTGGAAGCCGCCTGCAAAGCGGGTTCAGTGAATGGATCCTCCTGCTCATAGAAGTAGGAATAGATCGGCGCCTTACGCGCAGCGCGGAACACTGCAGGCCAGTTGATCGTGCCTTTGCCGATGACCGTGCTCCGGTCGTCCTTGACCATTTGGCCGGGCACACGTTCGCTAGTCATCAGGTCTTTGATGTGCAGCAGATGGATGCGGCTGGCGTGGCGCTTGATCACGTCGACCGGGTCATATCCAGCGCCGGCAACCCAGCCGATGTCGAGTTCCAAGACGACGTTTGCAGGGTCGGTGTTGCGGGCAAGCTCATCCAGCGGAACGACGCCGTTGTAGTTGAGGAACTCGGCCGAGTGATTGTGATAGCCGAAGCGCAGACCCAAAGCCTTCGCCTTGGCGCCAATCATGTTCATGGCCTCGGCGTTCGAACGCCAGTCTTCCAGGCTCATTGCTTCGGCCACTGCCACCGGCCAGGGTTTCTTGCTGTCGAGCGGCTTGGTGGGTGCAGGCGACGACGCAACGACATATTTGACGCCGACATCACGAGCGAAAGCCAGGCGGGTGTCCGCATCCTTGATCAGGTCGCCAAGACCGTAGTGGCAGGACACGCAATCCAGGCCCGCATCGGTGACCATCTTGCGGAACTGCGCAGGCGTGCGGTCGTGCCAACCAGCGGCTTCCACCCGCTTGAACCCCATGCGGCCGAGTGATTTCAGCGTGCCTTCCGGATCTTTCGCCATGTCTTCCTTGACGGTCCACAGCTGGATGCCCGGAGGCATCGTCTTGCCACGAGCGAAGCCGACGGACGGGAGCATTGCCCCCGCGGACATGAGACCGGCACCAGCCAGCATCTGCCGGCGACTGAAATCAACCATTGATCATCCTCTCCCCAGGATATTTTGCACCCTTGTTAGCGCTCTCACCGTCGTGGGCAAGCGCTCAGACGCGGATTGTGCGACCTTCTTTCGCGGACTTGTAGATTGCTTCCATCAGGCGGAGATCGCGCAGCCCCTCTTCGCCAGGGGTCACCGGCTCGCGGCCCGTGAGCACGCTCTGCGCCATATGATCCAGCTGCGCCGAAAACTGGTTGGCACCTGGACCTTTCGGCGGAGTGACCTTCTCCTCCCGCTCCCCGAGCTTCACATGCATCGTCTGGCCCGAATAACCGGTGGCCGGCTCCATATCGATCCAGCCCTTGTCGCCGGTCAGGCGCACGTGATTGTGGCCGCTGCTGTACGACGAAAATCCCTGACCGATCAGGCCCGACGGGAACTGCATGCTCCACGACAGCCGGTCTTCGACCTCGCGGAAGCGCACGTCGTTCCGGTCCGTATGTTCGATCGCGGTGATCGACAGCGGCTCCTCGCCGGCCATGTAGCGCAGCGCCTGGAGGCTGTAGATGCCGATATCCATAAGCGAACCGCCGCCGGATAGGGCACGCTTCAGCCGCCATTGCGAAGGATCGCCGATCGGAAATCCATGCTCCGATTCCACTAAGCCGGGCTTGCCTACATGATTCTGACGGGCCAGCCGAATGGCATGCATGTTGGTGGGTTCAAGGTGGCTGCGATAGCCGATCATCAGCTTCTTGCCGGCGGCCCTGCATGCGGCGATCATCGTTTCGCACTCAGCCGACGAGATCGCCATGGGCTTCTCGCAAAGCACATGCTTGCCGGCCTTCGCTGCACGAACCGTATATTCCGCGTGCATGCTGTTGGGCAGGATCACGTACACGATGTCGACGTCGGGATTGTCTCGGATGCTGTCGAAGTTGGCGTAGTTGTACCGGGCCCGAGCCGGAACCTTGTACTGCTCCCCGAACTCCTCGAGCTTGGATGGAGTGCCGCTGACCAGTGCGGCCAATCGTGAGTATCGGCAATCTTCGAACCGCGGCATGATCACGCGCGTCGCATAATAGCCCAGGCCGACAATCGCGTAGCCGAGCTTGCGGTCCGGCCTGCCGGCCTGCGTCGCTCCGCAGGCTGCAGCACCGATCGACAATCCGCCGAGGCCAATCATCGCAGTTCGCCGGTCCATCTCGATCATCGCGCGACTCCCTTGCCTGACGGTGTAGCGCCTTGCGGACCTGACAGTGAAGCCGCACAGTGCGCAAAAATCCCGACGAGAGCGGAAAGAGGGGGAGTGATGATCCGACACTACGCGACCTGCGCTATGTTTTCATTGGCGCTTGGCGGGTGCAGTGCCGTCGCTCCGCCACCGCCGCTGATCGTCCCGCCACCTCCGGAAGCCGCCGCAGAGCCTGGCATGTTCCGGGAGCAGGCCGACATCGGGCAAACCGGATTGCCGGGATCCAGCACCTATGACGAGGTCACGGACACCTATCGCGTGACCGGTGGGGGAGCGAACATCTGGGGGGAGGCGGACGCGCTCCACTATGGCTGGAATAGCTGGTCCGGCGACGTCCACATTGCGGCGGATGTCGCGTGGGTCGGTGCAGGCGTCGATCCGCATCGCAAGGCGGGTTTGATGATCCGGCAGAACAATAGTCCTGGCTCCCCCTACGCGGACGTCATGCTGCACGGCGACGGACTGATCGCGATGCAATATCGTGACGTGCAGGGTGGGCCGACGCACGAGATACAGTCGAACGTGAAGGGCGCTCGCCGGCTGCGGCTCGAGAAGGAAGGCGATTACGTCTTCGTCTCGGTGGCTGGGCCGGACGGCGTCATGCAACATGCTGGGGGCAACTACCGGATCCGGTTCGACGGCAACTATCTCGTTGGCCTCGCCGTATCAGCCCACAACAATGCGGTTGCCGAAACGGCCACCTTCACTCGGCCGGAGATGCTGGCGCCGAAGCTGAAGTTCATTGCGGACACCGGCTATCCGGCCGCGGTCGAAAGCACGCTGGAGATCATGGACATCACGGGCGCCGAAGGCCGTCACGTCGTCCGCCATTTCAGCACCAAGATCGAAGCGCCGAACTGGTCTCGCGATGGATCGTCCCTGATCTACAATAGCGGCGGACTGATCTATCGGATCTCGGTCGGCGGCGGTGAACCGGTGGTCATCAACACGGGCCCGCAGCGAAAGAACAACAATGACCATGGGCTATCACCCGACGGCAAGACCCTGGTCATTTCGGACCAGTCCGCCGCCGACAACCAATCCCGAATCTACGTACTCCCGGTTGAGGGGTCAGACGCTCCCCGGCAGGTAGTGAGCCACAAGTCGGCGCCGTCATATTGGCATGGCTGGTCGCCCGACGGACGCACCTTGGCTTATACGGCAAGCCGTCCTGGGCCGAACGATTACGACATCTACGCCAAGTCGGTGAAAGGTGGTGCGGAACGTCGGCTGACGACCGCAAAGGGGCTTGATGATGGTCCTGAATATTCTCCCGACGGGAAGTGGATCTACTTCAACTCCGCGCGCAACGGCGCAATGCAGATATGGCGAATGCATGCGGACGGGACTGGGCAGGAACAGGTCACGACCGACCCGAACATGCGGGACTGGTTCCCGCACTTTTCGCCCGACGGCAAATGGGTCGTGTTCATCTCGTTCGGCACCGACGTAACGATTGGCGATCATCCCCCCAATCGCGACGTGACGCTTCGCATCATGCCCGCGGACGCAAGCGCGCCACCGCGAGTGCTGACGAAATTGTTCGGTGGGCAGGGCACGATCAACGTGCCCAGCTGGTCACCCGACGGGAAGCAGATCGCTTTCGTCAGTTACCGGTTGGTGCGCTAGCGGGAAGCTCACGCACCCAGATGTTTCGGAAGCTCAGCGGCTCGCTTGGGTCGCCGTGCGCCTGCAGCTTGATCGGGGTTCGGCCGTGCGCGTGATACGCGGGCTTTCCGATGTAAGCGGTTTCACCAGCGAGGGTGAAATTGTCCTGCACCAACACGCCATTGTGGAACGCCGTGACACGCGCAGGCCTCTGTAGCGCACCGCCGGCGCCGAAGACTGGCGCGTGCCACACGACATCGTAGGTCTGCCACTGGCCCGGCGCTCGCATTGCATTCGCGAGCGGCGGCGACTGCTTGTAGATGCTGGCGGCCTGGCCATTGACGTAAGTCTTGTTGTTGTAACTGTCGACGATCTGCAATTCGTAACCAGCGTCACCACCGCCCGGGGACGCCATGAACAGGCCGCTGTTGCCGCGGCCTTGCCCTTCGCCAGTGATCTTGGACGGCACCCGCCATTCGAGGTGAAGCTGATAATCCCCGAAGGTCTTGCGCGTCTGAATGTTGCCGGCCTTCTTGTTGACGGTGACGGAACCATCCTTGTTGACCGTCCACCCGGCGGCCGCGCCATCCATCGCCGCCCATTCGCGAAGGCCTGTGCCCGCACCAAGCAGGACGGTGGCATCGGACGGAGCAGGAGCAGAGATCGCGGGTCCAGGAGTGACTATCGGCGGAACCGGCGTCCACTGCTCGGTATCTTCGGGGCGGGGCTGTTGAACAGCAGCGGCAAGCGCGAGTGCGGTGATGATCATCGCTTCACGATACCCAGTTCGCAGCAATCTTCCAGATGGTTTGTTAGCCGTACCTTTTTGCCACTTGCCTAAGCGCTTACAGGCGGCAAGATGAGTTCCAAAGCGGGGCCGTCAGATGCTCCGGGGTTGGGGATCTGGATGGCCAAGTGGCAGCCTGACGTAATTGTCGTGGGATCGGGTGTGGGCGGAAGCATGGCGGCGTACGCGCTCGGCCGCGCCGGCGTGAAGGTGATGGTCTACGAAGCAGGCCGCCACTACGATCCCGAGACCGAAACGCCGATGATGAATTGGGACCGTGAAGCGCCGCTGCGAGCGGTCGGCACGCCTGACAAGCCTTTCGGTTTTTACGACGCGACGGTGGACGGAGGTTGGCAGGTTCAGGGCGAACCCTACACCGTTGCCGAGGGAAGCGATTTCAAGTGGTGGCGATCGCGAATGCTCGGCGGACGCACCAATCACTGGGCGCGGCACGTGCCCCGCTTCGGTCCGCTCGACTTCAAGCCATACAGCCGTGACGGTCACGGGTTCGACTGGCCGATCACCTATGACGAAATTGAGCCATGGTACGACCGCACGGAGCGCCTGATGGGCGTGATCGGTGAGAACATCGACCTGCCGAACGTCCCGCAGACCAGGCCGGGTATTCGCCAGCCAGCGCCGGTGCCGCGCGTTCCCGAATTGTTGCTGAAGGCAGCGTGCGAGGACAAGGGCATCCCATGCATCGCCGCGCCGCGTGCCGTCATCACGCGCCCGATCAACGGCCGGCAGGCATGCTTCTATGCGAGTCCCTGTGACCGCGGCTGTTCAATTCGCGCCAATTTCCAGGCGGTCACAGTGCTTCTTCCGCCGGCCTTGAAGACCGGCAACGTGCGGGTGACGACCGATGCGATGGTCGCCGAAGTGCTGCTCGACAAAGCAGGCAAGGCGAACGGCATTCGCTACGTCGATAAGAAAACGGGCGAGTGGAAGGAGGCACGCGCAAAGGCAGTCGTGCTTGCGGCAAGCACCTGCGAGACTGCGCGCATCCTGCTCAATTCAAAGAGTGGCAGCTTCCCGAACGGCCTCGCGAACTCCAGCGGGCAGGTCGGCAAGAATCTGACCGATACTGTTGGCCTGGGGATCGGCGCGCACGTCCCGGCACTCGAAGGGCGGCCGAAATACAATGAAGACGGGGTCTCCTTCGCCCACGTCTACATCCCCTGGTGGCTCGATGATAAGCAGAATGAATTGGGCTTCCCGCGGGGCTATCACATCGAAGTCTGGGGGGATTGGGGGAAGCATCCGGGCATGGGGATCGGCTGGAATTCCAGCCGGTTTGACGGCTTCGGCAGCGGTCTCCGGGAGCATATGCGCCGAAGCTACGGAACCAGCTTGGGCATGGCCGGCCGTGGAGAGATGGTCCCCAACGACGACTGTTTCATCGAGCTCGATCCGGCGGCGAAGGATCGGTACGGAATCCCCGTGCTTCGTTTCCACTGGAAGTGGGGTGAGCCCGAGCTCCGCCAGGCCGAGCACATGCGCAAGTCGATGCTCGAATTGTTCGATCGTATGGGCGCCAAGCTGGACGATCCCTCCGTCGCCGAAGGACCCGCGAAGATCAGCGTGGGCGGTGAGATGATTCACGAACTCGGCACTGCACGCATGGGGTCAAGTCCGAAGGACAGCGTCGTGAATAGCTACGGCCGCGCCTGGGACGTTCCCGGCCTCTACCTCATGGATGGCTCTATCATGCCGTCCAACCCGGACAAGAATCCAACGCTCAGCATCATGGCACTCGCATGGCGCGGAAGCCTCGAATTGCTCAAGCGGTCTAAGGGAGGCCGGCTGTGAGCGGTCCGATGGAAGTCGATCGCCGCGTCACGCTGCAGTGGATGCTCGCGGCAATGGCTGCAGGCGCGGCGCCGATTCAGAGCGCTTATGCAGCGCAAGGCCCGGGGCCGTGGCCCAACACGAGCCCAGCCCCCGTTCAAGGCCCTGGCTATGGGACCGATCCCAACATGCTCGAGCCGGTGGTGCCCTGGCCCAAGACTCTGACTGCAGAACAGCTGGCGACCGCTGCAGCTGTTTGCGACACGATCCTGCCCGCCGAAGGATCGTACCACGCGCCGAGCGCGATCGGCATCCATCAGTTCGTTGATGAATGGGTCAGCGCGCCATATCCTCAGCAGGCAAGCGACCGCGTGGTCATCCTGAACGGCTTCGCATGGCTGGAATCGCAGGCGAAGGCGCGCCACGGAAAATCCTACACCGCGTTGCCGGAGGCTGTCCGTGCGACCCTTCTTTCGGAGGCGGCCAAGGCAAATGCACAAGGCGCCGATTTCGTTGGACGGATGAAGTTCCTCACGACTGGCGCTTATTACACTAGCGAGGAAGGAATTGCCGAACTTGGCTACGTCGGGAACACCCCGATGAACGGCGACTATCCCGGCCCCACACCCGAGGCACTTGCCCACCTCGACGGCGTGCTCGCTACTCTTAATCTCAAGCGGAAGTAAGGAAACGGAATGACCATTACGCGGCGTGATTTCGTGGGTACCAGCGCGGCTGCCTTGGGCGCATCCTTGCTCACCGGTGCAGCCGGCGCGAAGTCCAAGGACAAGAAACGTAAGCGCGCCCCGAGTGACATCGTCAACGTTGCCGTGATCGGTGCCGGCGGGATGGGCTCCAACAATGCAGCCAACCTGACCAGTCAGAACATTGTCGCAATCGCCGACGTCGACTTCGAACATGTTGCCAAGTCGCTTATGGGCGAGAACGGCCAGATTAACCCGGAACGTGTCGCGCTCAAGGAAGCCTACGACAAAGCCGCGAAATATTCCGACTATCGCGAGATGTTCGACACGCAGAAGGACATCGACGCGGTCGTCATTGCTACGCCGGACCATCATCATGCCTTTGCCGCGAAGATGGCAATGGAGCGCGGACTGCATGTCTACGTGCAGAAGCCGCTGACCTATTCGGTTCATGAGGGACGCTTGCTGCTCGAACTCGCGCGCAAGAACCCGAAGCTCATCACCCAGATGGGTAACCAGGGTCATAGTGGCGATGACGGAAGGCGGGTGGTCGAACTCATCCGCGGCGGCGTCATTGGGACGGTTCGCGAAGCCCATATCTGGACGAACCGCCCGGTTTGGCCCCAGGGCATTGCGAAGCCGGCCGACGAACCAACGCCGCCCAGTCTCGATTGGGAAATGTGGCGTGGCCCGGCCAATGTCGATTGGGGGTACAATCCCTCCTATGCCCACTTCAACTGGCGCGGATGGGTCCCATTTGGCGTCGGCGCGCTTGGCGACATGGGCGCGCACTTGATCGACTTCCCCGTCTGGGCGCTCGAGCCGGGCCTTCCAACGAAGATCGAAACGCGTCATTCGGCGTGGGGTGGGGATACAAACCCGTGGGATGGCAAGGGGCCGGATGTGCTCACCAGCTACCCGCTGGCCAGCGTCACTCATTATCAATTCGCCAATGCCAAGGGCGGGCCGGTGGAGATGACTTGGTACGACGGTGGCCTCATGCCTGCGACACCCGAAGGCATTCCTCCGGGCCGGATGGATCCGGGCGGCGGCGTGATGTTCGTCGGCGACAAGGGATATTTGCTGCACGAAACCTACGGCAACAAGCCGATCCTGTTCGGTGACGGCGTTGCCGAACGCGCCGCGGCGATCCCGGTCTCGCTGCCGCGAATCATCGGCGGGCAGGGTGGCCACGAGATGAACTGGATACGTGCCATCAAGGGGGAGGAAGGAATCTCCAATCCGTTCGAAACTGCCGTCGCGCTCAATGAAACGATGGTGCTTGGAATGGTCGCACTGAAGGCAGGCGTTCCGATCGTGTATGATGGCGCGGCTGGGAAGGTCACCAACGTTCCCGACGCCAATCAGTACCTCACCCGCGAATATCGTAAGGGTTGGGAGCTTTAGCGGCGGATCTGGTTGCGGCCCGGCTTCAATGGCGAGGCCTGGCCGTTCCACACGAAGGTACCGCTCACGTTTGCCGGAAGGTCGATTATGCCGACCACGCCCGTCCCGTCGCGCGTGAACTGAACGGCCAGGTCGCCGGCTGGCGTTGGCATATGGCCGGACGCGCGTTTCATGTGGCCGAGGGCGGGTGCTATGATCACGGTCCTGAAGCCGGGCTCCACAGGCTGGATCCCAAGTACGAGCGCGAGGAAGTGATAATTCGGGTGGGCGCTCCAGGCGTGCGAGTCGGAGCGGCTGGGTTCCGGTGTCTCGGCAGTGGTCGTCAGCCCTAGCCGAAGCATTTCCTGCCAGGGACCAAGCTGATCGAGATAGCGGTCGCCAAGGCCCGCCTCCGCCAGTGCCTCGTGCAGGTAGAAGCGGAAATAATAGCTCGCCTGTGTCAGGCTCTTGTCGGCCAGTACGTGGTCCATGAGGGCCTTCCGCTCGCCCTGTGGAATGGCCCCCGACAGGATCGCCAATGCATTGGTCTGCTGGCTGAAGCTGCTTTTCTCGGGCGTATCGGCGAACAGGCCGCGACGGGCGTCCCACGAACGGGCGCGAGCGGCCGCATTGATACGCTCCGCGAGGAGACGATACCGAACGGCTTCAGCTGGATTGCCAAGCTTCTCTTCCAGGTCGGCCGCAAGCTTCAACACGTAAGCGAATTGCAGCGATAAAGCGGTGGAGTTGCCGTCCTCCGCACCCGGCGCGACACCCCGATCAAAGGCTGGCGTCCAGTCCAGGAAGTTCCACCACGGCATTGGGCCCAGCAGGCCGCCAGCATCCAGGTGCCGCTCATACCAGCCGATAACGTCCCGCTCACCGGGCAGGAAACGCCGGGCGAACTGCGCGTCGCCACGGTTCATCCAATGATCGTGGATCATCGCCACCCACCACAAAGAGAAGGGCGGGATATATTGCGGCAGCTGCGACGGGTGGCGGCTGGCCGTCAGCCCCTCCGCAATGCGGGACGTATCGAACTGCTCGATGGCGTTGCGCATCAACCGGTCGTCCCCGCTGTTATAAAGGGAGATCAGGGACTCGATGCGGGTGTCGCCGACATATTGGAACTGCTCGTAATAGGGCGTGTCCCAGAATGTCTCGAACGCGCTTAGGCGGAATACCCTCCAGTCTATGTCCCACACCTGCCGGGTCCATGGCTGGTCACTTGAAAAAGCCGCCCGCTGCTCGAACGGATAAGCAGTGAAGATGCCACTCACGTCCTCGATAGTCAGCGGCTCGTCCGCGGTCTCGACGTCGACCTGCACGTAGCGCCAGGTGCGCAGCCACAATCCCTCGATTCGGCGATGCGTGCCGCCGTCGAAACTGATGCGGTTCCGCACACCGCGGATGGTCTTGTTGGCAATATCGTTGCGATTGCCCTTGCGACCCTGCGCGTCGAACATGGATTCGGCGAAGGTCAGGCTTGCCGTGGCGCCGCGTCCCCCACTCGTCACGATCACCGGATAGCCCATCGTCAGCTCACGCTGGTCGAGCAGGAGGGAGACCTTGCCGTGGGCGGGCACGGTCAGTGGCGCTTTTCCGGCAACAAAGCCGTCCGGCACGGCAATCCCATTCGACCGCCGGACCTCGGCAAAGCGGATCGGGCGCTCCTCCATCGGCGGAATGTTTCTCGGCACCAATTGCCAGTCGACCCCGTCGCCATACTCCCCGCTGCCCCTTGGCAGAGCGCGTTCGATCACCGCGACGGCGGGCTTCCAGCGGCTATCGTCGAAGCGCGCCTGATCCCACCCTTGCGGCGACTTGGCGGCATCCAGTGTCTCACCCGGTCCCGCCACATAATATCCGCCCGAGTCCGGCCCGGTCACGCGTGTGAAGCCATAGCCCTCGTCAATCGCGACCTTCCACGAAGGACCCGTGTCGAGCCGGCGGTTCGCAGCATCTTCGGTCTGAAGAAGGAAGGCGGTGCGGCGACTGACCTGGGCGCCGGGGCGGAACTCTCCCCAGTTCCAGACTGTGGCCGCTATGACGTTCATGCCGGCGTGCAGCTGCGGCGCGATGTCGACGGTTTCGTAGCGCCAATGCATGATGTCCCCGCGCGCCGGGCCGCGGGAGACCTGCATCCCGTTGACCAGCAGACGGTATCGGTTGTCGGCGGATATGCGTACGACGAAATGTGCTGGCAGGGCCTTTAGGTCGATCGTCTTGCGGAAGTGGAAGACCCCAGCGGCGTCTCCGGGAACGTCGGGGGCTGCAATCCACTTGGCAGTCCATGGCTTTTCGGGCCCGGCGGCCTGTGCCGCCTGTGGAGCCACCAAAAGGGTAAGCAGGAGCGCAGCGCAAACCTGGCGAATGCTGGGGATGAGGCGCCGAGGAGCAGCCTGACGGAACACAAAGGCGGCGAGGGCACGCATCGCCGCGAATGTGTCACAAGTTATAGTTCAGGGAACAGTGTTTTTCTGGGGACGGCGCGCCGTTCGGCCAGGGAGCGACCCTACGGGCGTGAGCGGCGAATGATCTGACCGGTGGCGGCGTCCACGTCGACCCAGATGACGCGGCCGTTCTGCA